>NZ_JBHWJY010000029.1:0-83728 GCF_042731135.1 Streptomyces sp. NPDC059874 | reverse complement strand
GCGTTTGAGGCGCGGGGGCCCGGGGGCGGAGCCCCCGGCAACGGCGCCGTACCCGCCCCGGGGCCCGGCGGAGCCGCGACGGCTAGAAGCCCGGCGGCTCGGTGTAGGTGCCCCACTCGTCGCGGAGCACGTTGCAGATCTCGCCCAGCGTGGCCTCGGCTCGTACCGCGTCCAGCATGGCGGGGATCATGTTCGAGCCGTCGCGGGCGGCGGTCAGCATGGCCTCCAGCGAGGCCTTCACCTTCGCGTCGTCGCGGCGGTCCTTGCGCGCGGCGAGCGCCCGGACCTGCTCCCACTCCACCTCGTGGCTGACCCGGAGGATCTCCAGGTCGCCGGTGACCGAGCCGTGGTGGACGTTGACGCCGACGACCCGCTTGTCGCCCTTCTCCAGTGACCGCTGGTACTGGAAGGCCGACTCGGCGATCTCCCCGGTGAACCAGCCGTCCTCGATGCCCCGCAGGATGCCCGAGGTGATCGGCCCGATGGGGTGCCGGCCGTCGGGGTGGGCGCGCAGGCCGCGCTCCTTGATCTGGTCGAAGATCTTCTCGGCGTCGGCCTCGATGCGGTCGGTGAGCTGCTCGACGAACCAGGAACCGCCGAGCGGGTCGGCCACGTTGGCGACGCCGGTCTCCTCCATCAGCACCTGCTGGGTGCGCAGGGCGATCTCCGCCGCCTGCTCGCTCGGCAGGGCGAGGGTCTCGTCGAGGGCGTTGGTGTGCAGGGAGTTCGTGCCGCCGAGCACGGCCGCGAGGGCCTCCACGGCGGTGCGCACGACGTTGTTGTAGGGCTGCTGGGCGGTGAGCGAGACGCCGGCGGTCTGGGTGTGGAAGCGCAGCCACATCGACTTCTCGGACTTCGCCCCGTACACCTCCTTCATCCAGCGGGCCCAGATCCGGCGGGCGGCGCGGAACTTGGCGATCTCCTCGAAGAAGTCGAGGTGCGCGTCGAAGAAGAAGGACAGGCCGGGCGCGAAGTGGTCCACGTCCATGCCGCGCGAGAGGCCGAGCTCCACGTAGCCGAAGCCGTCGGCGAGGGTGTAGGCGAGCTCCTGCGCGGCCGTGGCCCCGGCCTCGCGGATGTGGTAGCCGGAGACGGAGAGCGGCTTGTAGGCGGGGATGCCCTTGGCGCAGTACTCCATGAGGTCGCCGATGAGGCGCAGGTGCGGCTCGGGTTCGAAGAGCCACTCCTTCTGGGCGATGTACTCCTTGAAGATGTCGGTCTGGAGCGTGCCGTTGAGCAGGGCCGGGTCCACGCCCTGCCGCTCGGCGGCGACCAGGTACATGCAGAAGGCGGGCACGGCGGGGCCCGAGATCGTCATGGAGGTCGTGACGTCGCCGAGCGGGATGTCCTTGAACAGGACCTCCATGTCGGCGGCGGAGTCGATGGCGACCCCGCAGTGCCCGACCTCGCCCAGCGCGCGGGGGTCGTCGGAGTCGCGGCCCATGAGGGTCGGCATGTCGAAGGCCACGGAGAGCCCGCCGCCGCCGGCGGCCAGGATCATCTTGTAGCGCTCGTTGGTCTGCTCGGCGTTCCCGAAGCCGGCGAACTGCCGGATCGTCCAGGTCCGCCCCCGGTAGCCGGTGGGGTGCAGGCCTCGGGTGTAGGGGTACTCCCCCGGCCACCCGATGCGCTCGAATCCCTCGTACGAGTCCCCGGGCCGGGGCCCGTAGACGGGATCGACGTCATCCCCGGAGAGCGTGGTGAAGTCGGCCTCGCGCTTGCGGGCCTTGTCGTAACGGGCCTGCCAGCGGCGGCGGCCCTCCTCGATGGCGTCTGCGTCCATACCGATGAATTTACTAGGACGTCCTAGTAAATGTCGATGGGCAACCCCGGAGAGTCTTCCCCGGGGGTCGTCGTCCGGTGCGATCTAGGCGTTCGCGGTGGCGGGGGCGCCGACCACCAGCGGCTCGACCTCGGCGCGGACCTTGCGCTCGACGAAGAACGCGGCCAGCGGAATGGTGCCCGAGGCGAGCACCCACAGGAGCTTGCCGAAGGACCACTTGGCCTTGGAGCCCAGGTCGAACGCGAAGACCAGGTAGATCATGAACAGCACACCGTGGGCCTGCGAGACCGCGAAGGTCAGGTCGGCGCCGGTGTCGAAGCCGTACTTCGCCACCATGCAGGCACAGAGGATAAGGAGCATGACCGCGGTCACGTAGGCCATGACGCGGTAGCGGGTCAGCACGCTTCGTTTCATGCCGTCGAGCGTAACCGTCCGTTTTGCTCGATCTTGACGCGGGCTACCGGAGCGGACTACTTCTCGTCGAAGTCCGCGGCGGCCACGCGCAGCGGGCGCAGCAGCGCGAAGATCTCCGCGCACTCCTCCGCGTCGTAGACGCCGAGCCCGAAGTCGATCTCCATCAGGTCCCGGGTGGCGGCCTCGACGACCTCACGGCCCTTGTCGGTGATGGAGGCGAGCGTGCCGCGGCCGTCGTTGGGGTTGGGCCGCTTGTCGACCAGTCCGGAGCGCACCAGCCGGTCCACCGTGTTCGTCACCGACGTCGGGTGGACCATGAGCCGCTCCCCGATCTTCGACATCGGCAGCTCGCCGGCCTTGGAGAAGGTGAGCAGCACCAGCGCCTCGTAGCGCGCGAAGGTCAGTCCGTACGGCTTGACCACCGCGTCGACCTCGCCGAGGAGGATCTGGTGCGCCCGCATGATCGAGGTGATGGCGGCCATCGAGGGCACCGGCCCCCAGCGTTGCTGCCAGAGTTCGTCGGCGCGGGCGATGGGGTCGAAGGGAAGGCTGAGCGGCTTGGGCACGCACCGACCCTACCGGGCGGTCATTTGGTGACCACCCCCGTCTCACTCCTCGGCCCTTCCCCCTGCCGGGCGCAGCTGCGCAGTTCGGCGAGGAGCAGCAGGACGACGACCGTGCCGAGGACACCGGACGCGGTGACGACCGCGTGCACGGGCAGGAACTCGGCGGCGAGGCCGGCCAGCGCCATGCCGACGCCCTGGAGGGTCATCAGACCGGTGCTGAGCAGGGTCATCGCGCGGCCGCGCAGCTCTTCGGGGACGGCTTCGACGTACCACTGGTCGAGCCCGAGGGTGTGCGCGTGGGCGAGACCGACGAGCAGCAGGGCGAGGAGGACGACGGGCACGCCCGGCCGGACGGCGTAGAGGAGCAGCGGCAGCAGGCCGGCGGCGGCGAGCGGGACCACGATCCGGGAACGCGTTCGGGCGGTGAGCGCGGAGCCGGCCCAGAGTTCGCCCGCGATGGTGCCGACGGGCATGGCGCACATCAGCAGGCCGAGGACGGCGGTGCCGGCGCCGATCCCGGCGGCGTACGGGGCGAGCAGCGCTTCGGGCACGACGACGAACATCGGCGGCACCCAGAAGAGGAGGGTGAGCGCGCGCAGCCGGCGGTTCCCGAACACGGCGCGGGCTCCGGCGAGCGGAGAGGTACGGGCACTCGCGCGGGCGGGCCGCAACCGCGTGCCGTACCTCAGCAACAGGGCCGAGGCGAGGAACCCGGCGGCGGTGAGCGCGATGGCGCCGCGCGGCGCGAGGACGGTGAGCAGGATGCCGCCGAGCCCGAAGCCGAGGAGCAGGGCGCTCTGGGCGACCATGCGCAGCAGCGAGCGGCCGAGTACGAAGACGTCGCCGGAGCCGAGGATGTCGGCGAGGGAGGCGTTGCGGGTGCCCTGGAACAGCGGCGCCACGAAGGCCATGGCGCAGCGCAGCACGAGGAGCAGCGCGACGGGCGTCCCGGGTACGGCCATGACCGCCGCACAGAACGCGCAGAGCAGGTCGCACCCGACGAGCACCCGCCGTGCGGGGTGCCGGTCGGCGACCGGGGCGAGCAGGGTGCCGCCGAGGGCGTACGGGAGGAACCCGAGGGCGAAGGTGAGCGCGCTCATCAGGGGCGAGCCGGTGGCCCGGTAGACGAGGACGGTGAGGGCGATCTCGGCGACGACGATGCCGAGTACGGACATCAGGTGCGCGGCGAAGACGGCCCGGAACTCCCGTATCCGGAACACGGAGCGGTAGCCGCCGGGGGCGGCCGGGGTGAGGGTTGTCATGCGGGCACCCTGGCGGGGGCTACGGTGGCGGGCCTAGACATTCGGCCCCAGCCGAATGTCCTGCGGACAGCCGGACGGTGCGGGCGCGCGAGCCGCCCCGCGTCCCAGCCGCGCCGGCCTTCCACCGGGGCTCCGCCCCGCGCCCCGCGCCTCAAACGCCGGCGAGGCTGGATCTTCCAGCCCGTCCGGCGTTTGAGGACCGGGTCCGGGCAGAGCCCGGGGAACGGAGGAAGGGCGGGGCGGGGACGGCTCCGCGCAGCGGCCGCCGCCCGGCCCGACCGGCTGCGGCTGCGGCTACCGCCAGGGCGCGGCGGCGGAGACAAAGGGAGGGGAACGGCGTGGGGTTCCACTATCGGTTCGGGCCCGGGGACCTGTTGCGGTGTCGGTTCGCCGTATCGCCCCGCTGGGAAACGCAGGAGGCCGTACGGACCCTCCTGCGGCCGCACCGGCAGGCGCACCACCTGCCCTGGCTGCGCCGGGTCCGCACGGCGGCCGAGGTACTGGACCTGCGGCCGCTGTGGCTGCTCATGCCGCGGACCGGGCACAACCCCGACTTCCTCAGCCCGGCGCCGCTGGGGCCCTCCGTCACCTTCGAGGAGGAGCTGGCCCGGGTGCGGGCCGCCGATCCCGGCCCGGTCCGGGAGGACCTGCGGCGGTCCCTCGTGTGCACTCCGGGAGCCCTGGAGAGCGACATCGGGCAGCGCCTGCTCGCGGATCCCGTCCGGGCGGTGCGGGAGCTCACCGATCTGATGGAGCGGGCCTGGGAGACGCTGGTCGCCCCGGACTGGCCCCGGCTGCGCGCCCTGCTGGAGGCCGACATCCTGTTCCACTCCCGGCGCCTGACGGCCGGTGGGCTGCAGGCGCTGTTCGACGGCCTGCATCCGGACCTGCGGTGGCACGGGGACACCGACACGCTCACGATCGACCGGCCCGGCCGCCACGACCGCGCGCTCGACGGCCAGGGCCTGCTGCTGATGCCGAGCGCCTTCGGCTGGCCCGAGGTGGTCGGCGGCTTCGACCCGCCCTGGCAGCCCACGCTCGTGTACCCCGCGCGGGGCATCGGCTCGCTGTGGACCGCGACCGCGGGGCCCACCCCGGAGGCGCTCGCCCGCCTGCTCGGCCGGGCCCGGGCCGAGGTGCTCTGCGCGCTGGACGAACCGGCCTCGACCACCGCACTGGCCCACCGGCTGGGCCTGGCGCCCTCCACCGTCTCCGCGCACCTCGGCATCCTGCAGGCGGCCGGCCTGCTCACGGCCGCCCGCCACGGCCACCAGGTCCTGTACGAGCGCACCCCGCTGGCCATCGCCCTGACCTCGGTGTCGCACGGGGACGATGACTGACCGTCATGTCACGATTATCCTGATTCTCCGCCCCTTCGCCCCGAGGAAGCCGGATGCCCCCCGCCGCTGCACGACGCCGCCTCCCGACCGTCCTCGGCCTCCTCCTGCTCCTCTCTGCCGCCCCGGCCTGCTCCGAAGAGCCCCCGCCCGAGCCGGGCCCCCCGGGCGCCGCCGCGGACATCGCCGAGTCCCCCTTCTGGGTCGACCCGCGCAGCGACGCCGCCCGGCAGGTCGCCGAGTGGGAAGCGGCGGGCCGCAACAGCGACGCCCAGGTGCTGCGCAGGATCGGGGACCGGCCGATGGCCCTGTGGGTGCCGGGCGGTGATCCCGGTCCGGAGATCCGCCGAGCCGCGGCGGGGGCCAGGGCCGCGGGGCGGACGATGGTGCTGGTCGCGCACAACATCCCGGACCGCGACTGCGACCGGCACCCGGCCGGCGGTGCCAAGGACGCCCGCGCGTACCGCAGTTGGATCGGCGCGTTCGCCGATGGCATCCGCGACACCAAGGCCGTCGTCATCCTGGAGCCGGGCGCCGTCGCGCACGTCGTCGACGGCTGCACCCGCGCCGAGCACCACGCCGAGCGCTACCGGCTGCTCTCCGAGGCCGTGGACCGGCTCAAGCGGAACCGGAACACCAAGGTCTATCTGGACGCGGGCGATCCGGCCTGGATCCGCGACCCGATGGACCTCGTGGCGCCCCTCCACGAAGCGGGCTTGGAGCGCGCCGACGGCTTCGCGCTCAACGTCGCCGACTTCCAGCCCGACGCGGCCGCGCGGGCCTACGGCGCCAAGATCTCCAAGCGCGCCGGGAACAAGCACTTCGTCATCGACACCAGCCGCAACGGCGACGGCCCGCTGCCCGGAGACCGCGCGCAGGCCTCCTGCAATCCACCCGGCCGCTCCCTCGGGCCGGCGCCGACCGACCGCACGGGCGACCCGCTTGTGGACGCGTACCTGTGGGTGAAGCGGCCCGGCGAGTCCGACGGGACCTGCCGCGGCGGCCCGACGGCCGGCACCTGGTGGCCGGACTACGCCCTGGGCCTGGCCCGCCGCGCCAGGGAGTAACCCCGACCCGGCCGGCGCCACTCAGCCCCGCCGGCGTTTGAGGCGCGGGGTCTGGGGCGGAGCCCCAGCAAGCCCGGGCGCAGCCCGGGGCCCACCCCACGGCCCGCGCCCGCGAAAACGCCCCCACCAGGCAGGCAGGGGCGCTTCGGGCAGGGCAGGGCAGGGCAGGGCAGGGCAGGGCCACAACGGCACAACGGCAGGCGCTAGCCCTCGGCGAGATGCCGTTCCACCGTCTCGACCTTCGACGTGATCCCGTCCGAGACCCCGGGACGGATGTCGGCCTTCAGGATGAACGAGACCCGCGGCGCCCGCTCCTCCACCGCCGCAACCGCTCGCCGGACCACGTCCATGACCTGGTCCCACTCACCCTCAACGGTGGTGAACATCGCGTCGGTTCGGTTCGGCAGACCCGACTCGCGCACCACCCGCACCGCGTCGGCCACGTACTCGCCGACCTCTTCGCCGACCCCCAGCGGGGTCACCGAGAACGCGACGATCATGCGCCCGCCGCCTCACGCGCGCGGGCCGCTATCACGCTGTCGGCCTCGTCCCGCTTGAGGAGCTTGTCGCCGTACAGGCCACCGAAGGGCAGCAGCGCGAGCACGAAGAACAGGGCGACCTTCTTGACCGGCCACTTCGCCTTGTTCCAGACGTCCAGCAGGAAGATCGCGTAGATCACGAACAGGATCCCGTGGAGGATGCCCAGCGGCATCATCAGGTAGTCGATGTCCGAGATCCGGCTCAGCACCGAGCCGAAGATCAGCAGGGCCGGGAACGACAGCGCCTCCGGGACGGAGATGAGGCGCAGCCGGTGCAGGGCGGAGGCGGTCTTGATGTCCACGGGGACCCTTCGGGGTGTCTGGAGGCCTGGCGGGCACCCCCGGGCAGAGTCCGGGGGCGGTCCGTCCCAGTGTCTCAGCCGCTTTGCATGATCTTGACCGGACCCCCGGCCGACCCCGCACCGGCGGTTCCCGTATCCGGGTGTGGCGTATATCGGCCACCGGGCCCTGTTCGGCTCCGCCCGCTGCCGATAACGTCATCCCGTGGCTCAGTTCCGACTCCAAGGCAGCAAGGTGCTCGCCGTCGACCTGACCGGGGGTGCCGTGAAAGCGAAGAACGGCTCCATGGTCGCGTACGACGGTCAGATGGCCTTCAAGAAGATGACCGGCGGCGGCGAAGGCCTGCGCGGCATGGTGACGCGCCGGCTGACCGGCGAACAGATGACCGTGATGGAGGTACAGGGGCACGGCACCTGCTTCTTCGCGGACCGCGCGAGTGAGATCAATCTGGTCAATCTGCACGGCGAGAAGCTCTACGTCGAGTCCAGCAACCTGCTGTGCACCGACGCCGGCCTGCGCACCGGCACGACCTTCACCGGCCTGCGCGGCGCGACGACGGGCAACGGCCTGTTCACCACGACCGTCGAGGGTTCGGGTCAGGCGGCGATCATGTCCGACGGCCCGGCGGTGGTGCTCCGCGTGAGCGCCCAGTACCCGCTGTCCGTGGACCCGGGGGCGTACATCGCGCACACCGGCAACCTCTCGCAGTCCTTCCAGTCCGGCGTGAACTTCCGCACGCTGATCGGCGAGGGCTCCGGTGAGTCCTTCCAGATCCGCTTCGAGGGCGAGGGCCTGGTGTACGTGCAGCCCAGCGAGCGCAACACGATCGGCGGCGACGTCTGATGCCGTTCCGCGAGATCAACTCGAAGATGGTCGAGGCCCAGGTGATCCCGGGCCAGAAGATGTACAGCCAGCGCGGCGCGATGCTCGCGTACCGCGGCGACGTCTCCTTCACCCCGAGCCTGACAGGTGGTCAGGGCGGGGTGATGGGCATGATCGGGCGCCGCGTGGCGAACGAGCAGACCCCGCTGATGACGGTCGAGGGCAGCGGCACCGTGATGTTCGGCCACGGCGGCCACCACATCCAGGTGATCAACCTGACCGGCGAGACCCTCTACGTGGAGGCCGACCGACTGCTCGCCTTCGACGGCACCCTCCAGCAGGGCACGATGTTCATGGGCTCCCAGGGCGGGATCATGGGCATGGTCCGCGGCCAGGTGACCGGCCAGGGCCTGTTCACCACCACCCTCAAGGGGCACGGCTCGGTGGCCGTGATGGCCCACGGCGGGGTCATCGAACTCCCCATCCACCCGAACCGGCCGGTCCACGTGGACCCGCAGGCGTACGTGGCCCACCACGGGGACGTCCGCAACAAGCTCTCCACCGCGCTCGGCTGGCGGGACATGGTGGGGCGCGGTTCGGGTGAGGCGTTCCAGCTGGAGCTGTCCGGCCAGGGCGCGGTGTACGTACAGGCCTCGGAGGAGAAGCTGTGAATTTCGGCCCCGTGACCACCGGCCCCGGCGGCCCGACGGTCTTCGACCCGTACACCCTGCCTTCCGACGACAACGTGAACGCCTACACCTTCTGCGTCGAGCTCAAGGGGAGCCAGTGGTTCCTGCAGAAGGGCAAGATGATCTCGTACTACGGGAGCATCGAGTTCAACGGCATCGGCAACGGCCGCTTCGACCGCCTGCTGCGCACCAGCTTCCACTCGCCGCTGCACGCGAGTGACTGGGTGGTGGCCGAGGGTCAGGGCAAGATGCTGCTGGCCGACCGGGCCTTCGACGTGAACTCGTACGACCTGGACAACGGGAACCTGACGATCCGGTCGGGCAACCTGCTCGCGTACCAGCCCTCCCTCGCTCTCAAGCAGTCGATCGTTCCGGGATTCCTGACCTTGATCGGAACCGGGAAGTTCGTGGCGGCGTCCAACGGACCGGTGGTGTTCATGGAGCCGCCGCTGCGCGTGGACCCGCAGGCACTGGTGGGCTGGGCGGACTGCCCGTCGCCCTGCCACCACTACGACCACGGCTACATGTCGGGAGTCATGGGCGGTCTGCGCTCGCTGACGGGCATCGGGGGCACCTCGGGCGAGGAGCACCAGTTCGAGTTCGTCGGAGCGGGCACGGTCCTGCTCCAGTCATCGGAGATGCTGATGGCGGAGCAGGCTGTCGGAGCGGTCGGCACCGGTGCGGCCACGGGCCAGGCGCAGGGCGTTCCGGGGGCCGCCCAGGGGCCGCTGGGGCAGCTCGGTGTGCCGCGGATGCCGGGGCAGCTGGGTGATCTGCAGCGCCGCTTCGGTCTGTGACCTCCGCGACCATCCCGTCCGATTTTTGTACGAAATTCAACTTCTTAGGTAGAGTTCAATCATGGAGACCATGGAGACCGAGACCGCCACACGCTGGCTGACGGACGCCGAGCAGTGCGCCTGGCGCACGCACCTGGACGTCAGCAGACTGCTGATGCACCAGCTGGAAAAGGATCTCCAGCCCTTCGGGCTCACCAACAACGACTACGAGATCCTCGTGAACCTCTCGGAGTCGGCCGACCACCGGATGCGGATGAGCGATCTCGCGACCGCCACCCTGCAGTCCAAGAGCCGACTGTCCCACCAGATCACGCGCATGGAGGCGGCCGGCCTGGTCGTCCGCGTGAACTGCGAGTCCGACCGCCGCGGCCTGTACGCGGTGCTCACGGACGAGGGCATGGAAACCATGCGCAAGGTCGCCCCGCACCACGTGGCATCGGTCCGCCGGCACTTCATCGACATGCTGTCCAAGGAGGACCTCGCGGCCCTCCGCGCCTCCCTCACCCCGGTGGCCGACCACCTCCGCGACACCCGCGGCAAGGGCTGAGCCCCACCGAGCGCTACCCGGCGGTCGGTCGGAGAATGGGCACTATCCGCCCGCTGCCGGCCGACCGCCGAGCAACCGTAAGCGTCATGGCCGGCCTGAGGAGGTCCAAGCCATGAACCGCAATGCGTACATCTCCGCGGCCGCGTCCGTCGTCCTGATCGTGGGAGGCCCGGTGGCCGCCGCGGCAGCGGCGTCCGCCGACACGTCGAGAGCCGTGACCGCGGTAGCCGCCGTCCCCACCGCCGAGACGGCCGAGGAAGCCGCTGCGGCCGCCCTGAAGCACTACCCGGGCGTCGTCGAGTCCCTCGCCAAGGACGGCACCGTCTGGCGCGTCGACGTGATCAGCAAGGACGGCAAGGGCCACGCCGAGCTGGAGGTGGCGGCCGACGGCGCGGTCACCGAACGCAACCGCGACACCGACGAGGACGCCAACGAGCACAAGGAACTGCTCGCGGCCAAGGTCACCGCCGCCCAGGCGATGAAGGCCGCCTTGGCGGCCCACCCCGGTCAGGTCTGGGCCGTCAACTGGGACGACGACGAGGACGGCAACCGCCACTACTGGGACGTCGAGATCAAGTCCTCCGACGGCAAGACCTGGAACGCCCACGTGGACCACGCCACGGGCAAGGTGACCGAGTCCGGCGAGGACAAGGACGACGACAACTGACGGCAACCCCCGCCGCCCCGCCCTCAGCCCCGCCGGCACACTCCAGCCCCACGGGCACACTCCAGCCCCACGGGCACACTCCAGCCCCATGGGCACATTCCAGCCCCATGGGCACATTCCAGCCCCGCCGGCGTTTGAGGCGCGGGGTCCGGGGCAGCGCCCCGGCAACGGCGCCGCACGGCGCCCCCGGCCTCAGCCCTCCGTCAGCGTCGCCAGCAAGGCATCGGCAGCCGCGTACGGGTCCAGCTCACCGGCAGCCACCCGCCCGGCGAGAGCATCGAGATGCGCATCGCCGTGCAGATCGGCCATCCGCGCCCGCAGCGCGGTGACGGCGATGGTCTCCACCTCACGCGCGGCCCGCGCAGCCCTCCGCTCCGCCAGCACACCCCGCTCGTCCATCCAGGCCCGGTGCTTCTCCAGCGCCTCGACGAGCTCGTCGATGCCCTCGCCCCGCGCGGCGACCGTCTTCACGATCGGCGGCCGCCAGTCCTCGCGGCCGCGCGCCTCCCCCAGCCCCAGCATGTGGTTCAGCTCCCGCGCGGTGGCGTCCGCACCGTCCCGGTCGGCCTTGTTCACCACGTACACGTCGCCGATCTCCAGGATCCCCGCCTTCGCGGCCTGGATCCCGTCGCCCATCCCGGGGGCCAGCAGCACCACCGAGGTGTCGGCCTGCGAGGCGATCTCCACCTCCGACTGCCCGACCCCGACCGTCTCGACCAGGATCACCTCGCAGCCGGCCGCGTCCAGCACCCGGATCGCCTGCGGCGCGGCCCACGCCAGGCCGCCCAGGTGCCCCCGGGTGGCCATGGACCGGATGTACACGCCCGGGTCCGAGGCGTGGTCCGACATCCGCACCCGGTCACCGAGCAGCGCCCCGCCCGAGAAGGGCGAGGACGGGTCGACGGCCAGGACGCCGACCCGCTTCCCTGCCTTGCGGTACGCGGACACGAGCGCCGAGGTCGAGGTCGACTTGCCGACGCCCGGCGACCCGGTGAGCCCCACCACGTACGCCCCGCCCGTCAGCGGGGCCAGGGCGGCCATCACCTCCCGCAGCTGCGGGGACGCCCCCTCGACCAGCGAGATCAGCCGGGCCACCGCTCTGGGCCTGCCTTCGCGGGCCTGGGCCACCAGCTGGGGGACGTCCACCGCCGTCATACGTGCTGCGCTCCTCAGGTGCTTCCAGGGGTACGTACTCGCCGGGAGACGAGTACGGATACGGGTACGGGTACGGGTACGACCGTCAGGCCTTCGGCACGCGCACGATCAGCGCGTCACCCTGACCGCCGCCACCGCACAGCGCGGCCGCGCCGACGCCGCCACCACGGCGCTTCAGCTCCAGCGCCAGGTGCAGCACCACACGGGCGCCGGACATCCCGATCGGGTGGCCGAGGGCAATGGCGCCACCGTTGACGTTCACCTTTTCCGGGGTCACGCCGAGGTCCTTCATTGACTGCACGGCGACGGCGGCGAAGGCCTCGTTGATCTCGATGAGGTCCAGGTCGCCGGCCTCCAGGCCCTCCTTCTTCAGGGCGTGCAGGATCGCGTTCGACGGCTGCGACTGCAGGGAGTTGTCGGGACCGGCCACGTTGCCGTGGGCGCCGATCTCGGCGATCCACTCCAGGCCCAGCTCCTCGGCCTTGGCCTTGCTCATCACGACGACGGCGGCGGCGCCGTCGCTGATCTGCGAGGAGGTGCCGGCGGTGATCGTGCCGTCCTTCGCGAAGGCGGGACGCAGCTTGCCGAGGGACTCGACGGTGGTCTCGGGGCGGATGCCCTCGTCCTGCGAGAAGACGACCGGGTCGCCCTTGCGCTGCGGGATCTCGACCGGGGTGATCTCGGCCTCGAAGACGCCGTTCTTCTGCGCGGCGGCGGCACGCTGGTGCGAGGCCGCGGCGAACTCGTCCTGCGGGGCGCGCTCGATGCCGAGGCGGGTGTTGTGCTTCTCGGTGGACTCGCCCATCGCGATGTTCTCGAAGGCGTCGGTGAGGCCGTCGTAGGCCATCGCGTCGAGCATCTCGATGGCGCCGTACTTGAAGCCCTCGCGCGACTTGGGCAGCAGGTGCGGGGCGTTGGTCATGGACTCCTGGCCGCCCGCGACCACGATGTCGAACTCGCCGGCGCGGATGAGCTGGTCGGCCAGGGCGATGGCGTCCAGGCCCGAGAGGCACACCTTGTTGATGGTGAGCGCCGGGACGTTCATCGGGATGCCGCCCTTGACCGCGGCCTGACGGGCCGGGATCTGGCCCGCACCGGCCTGAAGCACCTGCCCCATGATCACGTACTGGACCTGGTCGCCGGAGATCCCGGCCCGTTCCAGCGCGGACTTGATGGCGAAGCCGCCGAGGTCGGCACCCGAGAAGGACTTCAGCGATCCGAGCAGCCGGCCCATGGGCGTGCGGGCCCCGGCGACGATCACTGACGTGGTGTTGTTCGTTCCGGACATGAGGCACAGCCCCTTGAGGATGAGGAGTGAACGAGGGTTTACCTGAATGTACTGAGCGGTACCCGCGCCGTCACCGGGCAGTCGGTGTGATCGCTGGCACGTTGCGTGACCACCCTCCTCGGCGGTGCACTGGTCCCATGCTGACAAGAATCGACCACATCGGGATCGCCTGCTTCGACCTGGACAAGACCGTCGAGTTCTACCGTGCCACGTACGGCTTCGAGGTGTTCCACTCCGAGGTCAACGAGGAGCAGGGCGTGCGCGAGGCCATGCTCAAGATCAACGAGACCTCCGACGGCGGCGCCTCCTACCTCCAGCTCCTGGAGCCCACCCGCGAGGACTCCGCGGTGGGCAAGTGGCTGGCGAAGAACGGCGAGGGGGTCCACCACATCGCCTTCGGCACCGAGGACGTCCAGGGCGACTCGGAGGCCATCCGCGGCAAGGGCGTCCGTGTCCTCTACGACCAGCCCCGCACCGGCTCCATGGGCTCCTCGATCACCTTCCTGCACCCCAAGGACTGCCACGGCGTCCTCACCGAACTGGTCACCTCCAACCCCGACCAGTCAACTGCCCCTCACTAACGCGACGGGCTTGCGTTACGGCACACCACCGGCTGTGGTGTGCCGTCAGCGTCCAACCACCCGCGGGCGCGGGATGGCAGGGGCCGTTGACCGGACCCCGCGTCGCCACATCGTCTGCGCGCGTGCGCGGATGTTGCGGCCCGTTGGGGCTTCCTCAGCCGTACCCGTTCACGGATGCCGGTCAGGTTCTCCAGACCGATCCCGCGCCCGGTGCGTGCAGCCTCGGCCACGATGCGTTTGGCGATCTTGTGGTTGACGTCCCGGGTACGCCGGGCCTCCTTACGGCGTCTGCGCTGGGCGCGACGCTTGGCGGACTTGGTTCCCTTGCATTGCAGCTTGGCGCGCAGCTTGAGGTCCTCGGCCCGCAGGCTGTTGAGTCTTCGTCCGGCCATGATCTCGCCATCCGAGGTGGTGGCGATGTTGACAATCCCCAGATCTACCCCGAGAAAGTCCACCGGGTCGGAGTTCAGCGCCGCCTCCGGCACCTCGCACGTCGCGAGCAGGAACCAGACCCCGTCACGGTGCAGCAGATCCGACTCACCCTTGCGGTAGAGGGCAAGCGTCGCAAGCTGTTCCGGGCGGTCCGAAGTTGCCGGCCCGCAAATTCGCCCGCAGCGTCGTGTAGGCATCGCAGGTCTTCTTGATCACATGCTGAGCGGCCTGCGCTCCCAGCCCCCACCGAGCCTTGATCTCGACGTAGGCGTGCTTGCGCAGGTCGAAATTCCGGTACGCGGCCCGCTCGACGGCCACCTCGCTCACCCACGAGGCCGCTTCATTGCAGGCACGCAAGGTCGCTGCCAGCGCCGGCTCATGCACCGCCGTCGGCAACAGCTTGACCTGCACCACGAGCTTCACGGCAACGACGGTACGCTGCGACCCGGACACATATATTCGAACACCGCAAATCGATGCGTCCCTGGACCCGAAGGGGGAGTTGCCGCGAGGTCAGCTCCTGGGGGCGCCATACGAGTGCACTGATGCCGCCATTCCCCGGCCGGTAGAGTGGCCATGGCTCGGCCGGGGTTCGGTGCGGAGACGGGGTCGGGGCCTGTGAGCTCTGCCCCGGTATCTGACACCATGCCCCCGGGGGCGTCGTTCAGCGGGCGAGCGATGCTCATTGGGAGTGAGCTTGCGACCAGGGGACGGATGGGACCGCGCTGTGCGGGGCTACGAAAGCCAGGAGAGCCATCAGGCCGAGGCCGACCATCTCTCGCGCTTCGAGGCCGAGATGGAGCGGCTGAAGAAGGAGCGCGGGAAGGCCGTCCAGCACGCTGAGGACCTGGGGTACCAGGTCGAGGTGCTGCGCGCCAAGCTCCACGAGGTGCGCCGGGCTCTGGCGTCCCGCCCCGCCTACGACGGCGCGGACATGGGGTACCAGGCGGAGCAGTTGCTCCGCAATGCCCAGATCCAGGCCGACCAGATGCGCTCGGACGCCGAGCGCGAGCTGCGCGACGCCCGGGCGCAGACCCAGCGCATCCTGCAGGAGCACGCCGAGCACCAGGCGCGCCTGCAGGCCGAACTGCACGCCGAGGCCGTCAACCGCCGCCAGCGCCTGGACCAGGAGCTCAACGAGCGCCGCCAGACCGTCGAGGCGCACGTCAACGAGAACGTGGCCTGGGCCGAACAGCTCCGCGCCCGTACGGAATCCCAGGCGCGCCGGCTCATGGAGGAGTCCCGCGCCGAGGCCGAGCAGTCCCTGAACGCCGCCCGCGCCGAGGCCGCCCGCGTCGCCGAGGAGACCCGGCGCCGGATGGCCGCCGACGCGGAAGCCGCGCGTGCGGAGACCGAGGCCACCCTGCTGCGCGCCCGCAAGGAGGCCGAGCGACTGCTGACCGCCGCGTCCTCGCAGGCCCAGGAGGCCACCGAGCACGCGGAGCGGCTGCGTTCCACCACCTCCGCCGAGGCCGAGCAGACGCGGCAGCAGACCCTGGACCTCGGCCGGCTGGCCGAGTCCCGCGTGCAGGAGGCCGACTCCGCGCTGCGCGAGGCCCGCGCCGAGGCCGAGAAGGTGCTCGCCGAGGCCAAGGAGAGCGCGGCCCGCCAACTGTCGTCGGCGGAGTCCGTCAACGAGCAGCGCACCCGTACGGCCAAGGAGCAGGTCGCCCGGCTGGTCGGCGAGGCCACCAAGGAGGCCGAGACCCTCAAGGCGGAGGCCGAGCAGGCCCTGGCCGACGCCCGCGCGGAAGCCGAGCGGCTGCGCACCGAGGCCGGCGAGACGGCCCGTACGGCGGCCGCCGAGGACATGGCGGCGCAGCTGGCGAAGGCGGCCCGCACCGCCGAGGACGTTCTGAACAAGGCTTCGGAGGACGCCCGGGCCACCACCCGGGCCGCGTCCGAGGAGGCCGAGCGGATCCGCCGCGAGGCGGAGGCCGAGGCCGACCGGCTGCGCCTGCAGGCGGCGGCCACGGCCGATGAGCTCAAGGGCGCCGCCAAGGACGACACCGAGGAGTACCGGGCCCGCACGGTCGAGCTCCAGGAGGAGGCCCGCCGACTGCGCGGCGAGGCCGAGCAGCTGCGCGCGGAGGCCGTCGCCGAGGGCGAGCGGATCCGCGGCGAGGCCCGCCGCGAGGCGGTCCAGCAGATCGAGGAGGCGGCCCGGACCGCCGAGGAACTGCTCGGCAAGGCCAAGGCGGACGCGGACGAGCTGCGCGGCGGGGCGACCACCGAGAGCGAGCGGGTACGCGCCGAGGCCGTCGAGCGGGCCGGCACCCTGCGCAAGCAGGCCGAGGAGACCCTGGAGCGGACCCGCGCCGAGGCGGAGCGGCTGCGCGCCGAGGCCGAGGAGCAGGCCGAGGCCGTACGCGCCGAGGCGGACGCGGCGGCCATGGCCCGGCGCGAGGAGACCGAGCAGGCGCTGGCCGCGAAGCGGGCGGAGGCCGACGAGGAGCTCGTACGCCTCCACACGGAGGCCGAGAGCCGGCTGACCACGGCCGAGCAGACGCTGCGCGACGCCCGCACGGCGGCGGAGAACATCCGCAAGGAGACCACCGAGGAGACCGACCGGCTGCGCGCCGAGTCGGCCGAGCGGATCCGCACCCTACAGGCGCAGTCGGAGGCGGAAGCCGACCAGCTGCGTGACGACGCGGCGGACGACGCCGGCCGGGTGCGCGCCGAGGCCGAGCAGGTGGCCGTACGGCTGCGCGGCGAGGCCGAGGCCGAGGCCGAGCGGGTGCGCACCGAGGCGCAGGAGACCGCGGACCGGCTGCGCGCCGAGGCGAAGGCGGCGGCCGAGCGGGTCGCCGAGGAGGCCGCGGAGGCGCTGGCCGCCGCCCAGGAGGAGGCCGCCCGGCGCCGTCGGGAGTCCGAGGAGACCCTGGCGTCGGCCCGGACGGACGCGGAGCAGGAGCGGGCGCAGGCCCGCGAGCAGAGCGAGGAGCTGCTGGCCGCGGCCCGCCGCCGCTCGGAGGAGGCGCAGGCCGAGGCGGCCCGCCTGACCGAGGAGGCGGAGCGTCGCGCGTCGGAGCTGGTGTCGGCGGCCGAGGCCACCGCCCAGCAGGTCCGGGAATCCGTGGCGGGTCTGCACGAGCAGGCCGAGGAGGAGATCACCGGGCTGCGCAGCGCCGCCGAGCACGCGGCGGAGCGTACGAAGACGGAGGCCGAGGAAGAAGCCGAGCGGGTACGCGCCGACGCGTACGCGGAGCGGGAGCGGGCCACCGAGGACGCCAACCGGATCCGCAGCGAGGCCCGTACCGAGACGGACGCGGCGAAGGCGCTGGCCGAGCGCACGGTCGGCGACGCCATCGCCGAGGCGGAGCAGCTGCGCGGCGACACGGCGGAGTACGCGCAGCGGGTGCGTACGGAGGCCACGGACGCGCTGGCCGCGTCCGAGCGGGACGCGGCCCGTACCCGGGCGGACGCCCGCGACGACGCGAACCGGATCCGCGGCGAGGCGGCGGAGTCCCTGGAGGCGTCCCGCGCCGAGGGCGCCCGGATCACGGCCGAGGCCACCGCGGAGGCGGAGCGGCTCACCGGGGAGACCCTCGCGGCGAACGCGGCCACGGTCGACGAGGCCACCGCCGAGGCGGAACGGATCACCGCGGAGGCGGCGCAGGCGGCGGAGGCCACCCGCGCCGAGGCCGCCGGCACCCTGGACGAGGCCCGCGCCGAGGGGAACCGGCTGCGCACCGAGGCCGCCGAGCAGGCGGACCGGCTCATCACCGAGGCCGCGGCCGAGGCCGAGCGCCTCACCGAGGAGACCGCGGCCGCGAACGCCGCCACCGTCGGCGAGGCCGAGGCGGCCGCGGAGGCGCTGCGCGTGAAGGCGGAGCGGCTCACGGCCCAGGCGGCCGAGACGCTGGTCTCGGCCGAGCGGGACGCCACGCGCATCCTGGTCGACGCCCGTACCGAGGGCGACCGGTTGGTCGACGAGACCCGCGCGGCCAACGAGGTCACGGTCGGCGAGGCCGCGGCGGAGGCCGAACGGCTGCGCACGGAGGCCGGACAGGTACTGGAGGACGCCCGGGCGGAGGGCGGCCGGATCATCGGCGAGGCCACCGCGGAGGCGGAGCGCGTCACGGTCGCGGCGAACGAGACCCTGGCGAGCGCCGAGCGGGAGTCCGAGCGGACGCTGGACGAGGCGCGCGCCGAGGCGAACAGGCTGCGCAGCGAGGCGGCCGAGCAGGCGGACCGGCTCATCACCGAGGCCGCTTCGGAGGCCGACAAACTCACCGCGGAGACCCGCAAGGCGAACGAGCGGACGGTCGGCGAGGCCGCGAACGAGGCCGAGCGGCTGCGCGCGGAGGCGTCGGAGGCGCTGTCCTCGGCGCAGGAGCACGCCACCCGCACCCGGTCGGAGGCCGAGCGGGTCAAGGCGGAGGCCGCGACCGAGGCGGAGCGCATCCGCGGCGAGGCCCGTACGGAGTCCGAGCGGCTGCTGGACGAGGCGCGCGAGGCGGCCAACAAGCGCCGCAGCGAGGCCGCGGAGCAGGTCGACCGGCTCATCACGGAGGCCGCGGCGGAGGCGGACAAGCTCACCTCGGAGGCGGCGAAGCAGGCCCTGGCCACCACCACGGCGGCCGAGGAGCAGGCCGACGCGATGGTCGACGCGTCCCGCAAGGAGGCGGCTCGGATCACCTCGGAGGCGACCGTCGAGGGCAACTCGATGGTGGAGAAGGCCCGTACGGACGCGGACGAGCTGCTGGTCGGCGCGCGTACGGACGCCTCGGCCATAAGGGAGCGGGCGGAGGAGCTGCGCGGCCGCGTCGAGGCGGAGGTCGAGGAGCTGCACGAGCGGGCCCGCCGGGAGTCCGCCGAGCAGATGAAGTCGGCCGGTGAGCGCGTGGACAAGCTGGTGCGCGCGGCGACCGAGCAGAGCGTCGAGGCCGAGGCGAAGGCCAAGGCTCTGGTGTCGGACGCGAGCAGCGAGGCGAGCAAGGTGCGCATCGCCGCGGTGCGCAAGGCGGAGGCGTTGCTCAAGGAGGCCGAGCAGAAGAAGGCGGAACTGGCCCGGGAGGCCGAGAACGCCCTCGCGGAGGCGAAGGCGGAGGCCGAACGGCTCGTCGAGGAGGGCCGCCGTGAGCTGGAGGTCCTGGTGCGCAGGCGGCAGGACATTCAGGGCGAGATCTCCCGTGTCCAGGACGTTCTTGAGGCGTTGGAATCATTCGAGGCACCTTCGGGCGGTGCGAAGCCGACGGTCGGCGGTCAGGGCGCGGGGGGCGCGAAGGCCGGAGCGGCGGCGGGTTCCACTCGTTCGGGTGGCAAGACGTCGGAGGGCTAGTCCGCACGCAAGACATGTGCTCCTGATGGAGGTTCAGGCGAACGGGTGACAAGCATTCTGTCGCCTTGCCACTCAAAAGGGGTGTCATTGTCCAGATCAATCGCGGATTGACTCGAAGACACGCCGCCCTGGCGCCTAGGATTCCCCTAACACCTCACGTAGAACCTCATCGGTCTCATTCGACAGGAACCCCATGAGCGACCCTTCCTCCCCCTTCGGCTTCGAGCTCGTGCGGCGCGGTTACGACCGCGGTCAGGTGGATGACCGCATTACCAAGCTGGTCTCCGACCGCGACAGCGCCCTTGGACGTATCAACTCTCTGGAAAAGCGGATCGAGGAGCTGCACCTCGAAACGCAGAACGCCCAGGCCCAGGTGAACGACGCGGAGCCGTCGTACGCGGGTCTCGGCGCCCGGGTCGAGAAGATCCTGCGACTGGCCGAGGAGGAGGCGAAGGACCTGCGCGAGGAGGCCCGTCGCGCGGCCGAGCAGCACCGCGAGCTCGCCGAGTCGGCCGCTCAGCAGGTCCGCAATGACGCCGAGTCGTTCGCCGCCGACCGCAAGTCGAAGGCGGAGGACGAGGGCGTCCGCATCGTCGAGAAGGCCAAGGGTGACGCGTCCACCCTGCGCGCCGAGGCCCAGAAGGACGCGGCTTCCAAGCGCGAGGAGGCCGACGCCCTCTTCGAGGAGACCCGCGCCAAGGCCGCCCAGGCCGCCGCGGACTTCGAGACCAACCTGGCGAAGCGCCGCGAGCAGTCCGAGCGTGACCTGGCCTCGCGTCAGGCGAAGGCGGAGAAGCGTCTCGCCGAGATCGAGCACCGCGCCGAGCAGCTCCGCCTGGAGGCGGAGAAGCTCCGTACGGACGCGGAGCGCCGGGCGCGCCAGACGGTGGAGACCGCGCAGCGCCAGGCCGAGGACATCGTGGCCGACGCCAACGCCAAGGCGGACCGTATCCGCAGCGAGTCCGAGCGCGAGCTGGCGGCGCTCACCAACCGCCGCGACTCGATCAACGCCCAGCTGACCAACGTCCGCGAGATGCTGGCGACGCTGACCGGTGCGGCGGTCGCGGCGGCCAACCCGATCGTCGACGACGAGCCGGTCAGCCGCGGAGTCCCGGCGCAGCAGAGCCGCTGACCCCGCGTCACGGTTACCGGGCGGTTCGGTTCGCCCGTTTCACGACCAAAGCAGGGCCGTGCGTCACCTTTCGTAGGTGGCGTACGGCCCTGTGTCGTTCTAGCGTTGGCCCATGATCGAGCTTGAGGGCCTTACCAAACGATTCGGCGCGAAGACCGCCGTGGACAACCTCA
The DNA here is from genome assembly GCF_042731135.1 of Streptomyces sp. NPDC059874. Taxonomy (NCBI): domain Bacteria; kingdom Bacillati; phylum Actinomycetota; class Actinomycetes; order Kitasatosporales; family Streptomycetaceae; genus Streptomyces; species Streptomyces sp. NPDC059874. The sequence continues at coordinate 62,893 of NZ_JBHWJY010000029.1, read as the reverse complement.
GCTTCCAGGTCAGACCGGGGGTGGTGACAGGCTTCCTCGGCCCCAACGGGGCGGGGAAGTCCACGACCATGCGCATGATGCTCGACCTCGACAACCCGACCAGCGGCACGGTCCGGATCGACGGGAAGCACTACCGGGACCTGCCGGAGCCGCTGAAGTACATCGGGGCACTGCTGGACGCGAAAGCCATGAACGGCGGTCGCAGCGCCTACAACAACCTCCTCTGCCTCGCCCAGTCGAACCGGATCCCGAAGAGCCGGGTCGCCGAGGTGTTGGACCTGGTCGGCCTGACGGCCGTGGCGAAGAAGAAGTCCAAAGGATTTTCGCTGGGCATGGGCCAGCGGCTGGGTATCGCCTCCGCACTGCTGGGCGATCCGGAAATCCTGATGTTCGACGAACCCGTCAATGGTCTGGACCCGGAGGGAATTCTCTGGATCCGAAATCTCATGAAGGGGCTGGCGGCCGAGGGAAGAACGATCTTCGTCTCCTCCCACCTGATGAGCGAAATGGCCCTGACCGCGGACCATTTGGTCGTCATTGGTCAAGGGAGGCTTCTGGCCGATCTGTCGATGGCCGATTTCATCCAGCAGAACTCGCGCAGTTACGTCCGACTGCGCTCCCCGCAGCAGGAACGGCTCAAGGACGTCCTGCACGAGGCCGGGATCAACGCCATCACCGTCCCGGCCACCGGCGCGCTGGAGATCGACGGCGTGGAGTCGGAGCGGCTCGGCGAGCTGGCCGCCCAGCACCAGATCGTGCTGCACGAACTCAGCCCGCAACGGGCTTCACTGGAGGAAGCGTTCATGCGCATGACGGCGGATTCCGTCGAGTACCACGCCCACGCGCCGGGCGCTCCGGGCTCGACCGTGCCCGCGGGGATCGCGGCCGACAACCCGGCCCGGCCGGCCGACGTCCCCGCGTGGGGCGCCGGCTTCGAGGCGACGCGCAAGGGCGGCGAGTGACCGTGTCCTCCTTCTCCGCCGTTCTGCAGTCCGAGTGGACCAAGATCCGCACGGTCGCCTCCACCACCTGGTCCCTGATCTCCGCCCTGCTGGTCACGGTCGGCGTCAGCGCCGCGCTGTGCGCGGTGATCAACAACTCCTTCGACGGCATGGCTCCGCAGGAGCGGGCCACCTTCGACCCGACGCTGGCCAGCTTCGCCGGAATGACCCTCGGCCAGCTCGCCATGATCGTCTTCGGTGTCCTGGTCGTCGGCACCGAGTACAGCTCGGGCATGATCCGCACCTCGCTGGCCGCCGTGCCCCGGCGCGCGGAGTTCCTCTTCGGCAAGCTCGTCGTGGCCACCGGGCTCGCGCTCGTGGTCGGCCTGATCACCAGCTTCCTGTCCTTCTTCCTCGGGCAGGCGATCCTGGGCGACCGCAGCATCGGCATCGACGAGCCGAACGTGCTGCGCGCGGTGATCGGCGCGGGCCTCTACATGGCGATGATCGCCCTGTTCTCCATGGGCGTGGCCACGATCCTGCGCAGCTCGATCCTGTCGCTCGGCATCCTGATGCCGTTCTTCTTCCTGGTCTCGAACATCCTCGGGGCGGTCGAAGCGACCCGGAAGGTCGCCCAGTACTTCCCGGACCAGGCCGGCGGCAAGATCATGCAGGTCGTCCCGGGTGCGATGGGCAGCGACCCGGCTCCCTACAGCGCCTGGGGCGGCTTCGGGATCATGGCCCTGTGGACCCTGGCGGCGGTACTCGGGGGCTACCTCGTCCTCAAGAAGAGGGACGCCTGATCGCGGTACCCGTCTGAAGTACTACGGGTGATCCCCGGGTCGGCCTCAGGGTCGGCTCGGGGATCGGCCGGGGACGGAACCGCAGGAACCTCGATATCCTCTTAATCCTTACGCGGGCGAGAGTCGTCCCGGCCTGGTAAGGGGCAGTAAAAATGATCGAGGCAGTCGGCCTGACCAAGCGCTACGGCGCCAAGACCGCCGTCGACCAGTTGTCCTTCCAGGTCAAGCCGGGTCACGTCACCGGATTCCTGGGGCCCAACGGCTCCGGCAAGTCCACCACCATGCGCATGATCCTCGGCCTGGACCGGCCCACGTCCGGCCGGGTCACGATCAACGGCCACCCGTTCCGAGAGCTGCCGAACGCCCAGCGGCACGTCGGGGCCCTGCTCGACGCCAAGGCCGTGCACGGCGGCCGCCGGGCCCGCACGCACCTGCTGTCCGTGGCCCAGCTCTCCGGGATACCCGAGAAGCGGGTGGACGAGGTACTGGCCGTGGTCGGCCTGCAGGACGTCGCCCGGATGCGTACGAAGGGCTTCTCGCTCGGCATGGGCCAGCGGCTCGGCATCGCCACCGCCCTGCTCGGCGACCCCCAGGTGCTGCTGTTCGACGAGCCGGTCAACGGCCTCGACCCCGAGGGCATCCTGTGGGTGCGCAACCTCATGAAGCGGCTCGCCGCCGAGGGCCGTACCGTCTTCGTCTCCTCGCACCTGATGAGCGAGATGGCGCTGACCGCCGACCACCTGATCGTGATCGGCCGGGGCCGGCTGCTGGCCGACATGGGCACCCAGGAGTTCATCACGCACAACTCGGCCGGATTCGCTCGGGTGCGCGCGGCCGACACCGATCCTGATGGCCGGGACGCACTGGGTGCGGCCCTGCGCAGGGCGGGCGGCCGGGTCCTCCAGGAGCCCGACGGGGCACTGCGCGTGACCGGGCTGGAGCTGCCGCGGATCTCCGACCTCGCGCACGAGGCCGGCATCCGGCTGTGGGAGCTGTCGCCGCACCGGGCCTCGCTGGAGGAGGCGTACATGCGCATGACCCAGTCCTCCGTCGAGTACACCTCCACCGACGACCCCCGGGCCGAGCTGTGGGAACCGGATCCGCTCGGCCTCCCCGCGTGGGAGGAGGAGGCGGCCGCCCCCGAGGTCCCGCGGGCCGGGTTCTTCGCGCCGCCCCCGCCCGGAGCGGGCGGGCAGCCCTTCCTGATGCCGAGCAACCCCGGCGAGCTCGCCGGCGCCGCCAAGAACGACCCCGAGGACGCACGATGACCGCGCCGGCCACCTACAGCTCCCCGCTGCCGACGCCGAGGCCGCACCTGGGGCACGCCCTCGCCTCGGAGTGGACCAAGATGGTCTCGGTCCGCTCCACGCTGTTCACGCTCGGGGCGCTCGTGCTGACCGTCGTCGGCATCGGGCTGCTCTTCGTCGTGCAGACCGTGGACCGGGACTACGCGGACATCTCCTTCACCACGCCCGCCCTCTTCGGCCTGCTGGTCGGGCAGCTGGCGGTGATGGTCCTCGGCGTGCTGACGATCACCTCGGAGCACGCCACCGGCCTCGCCCGGACCACCTTCACTGCGGCCCCCGACCGGCACCGGGTGCTCACCGCGAAGTACCTGGTCTTCGCCGTCACGGCCCTCGTGACGACCGGCTGCTCCGTCTTCGTCGTCGGCATCGCCGCGGCGCTCCTCCACAGCGGCTCCGCCGCCGGACCGCATGCGACGGCCGAGTGGCTCGGCGCTCTGGCGGGCTGCTTCTACGTGACGCTGTTGGGCGTCCTCGCACTGGCTGTCGGCGCGCTGGTGCGGCACTCGGCCGGAGCGATCTCCGTGATGCTGGGCCTGGTCATGCTGCCGCCGGTGATCGGCGCGATGCTCAGCAGCTGGGAGGCCGTCCAGCCGCTGGGGCAAACGATCCTGCGGCACAACGCGCCGGTGGCGCTGATGCAGCTGTTCGGCATGCCGGCCGGCAGCGACATGGGGACGCAGCCCAGCGACTTCTCCCAGCTGGGGCTCATCCTGCTGATCACGACCGCCGCCGTGGCCGGCTCCTACGTGGCGGTCGGCCGCCGGGACGTCTGAGCCCCGGCTGCCTAGTAGCGGGGCGCGTTGCGGGACCGCTGCACCTTCGAGGTGCGGCGGTCCTTCGCGTTCCAGCAGGCCTTGTGCCAGTGGCGCCGGTCGTCCACGCCGCCGTACTCCGGCCAGGCCACCAGGTGCGGGGTGCCGGAGGGGATCTCCTGGTCACAGCCCGGGCAGCGGTAGCGCTTGCCCGCCGCGCTCGCGCCCGCGACGTGCCGCACCTTCCAGTCCTCGCCCTGGTACTCCTCGGTGCGCTCCAGCCCGTAGCGGTCGAGGCCGGTTGCGGGACGTTCGTCCGGAGTCTCGCCGCCTCGGGGGCGGTTGTGGCGCGGTGACACGTATACCTCACGGATGGGCGGACGGCAGTGACTTTCTCCCAGACTACGCGCAGCCACTCCGGGTACCCGCAGGGTGGTGGTGGAAGGCGGCTGTACGACGGGGGATGGCCCGACAATCCCAATAACTTTCCTGTCAGCCCGTGCCTTTGGCACGTGTCAGACGTTGTTGCCATAGGAAGAACCGGTCCGCCTGGGGGAGGCCGCGTCAGCCGCGAGGAGGCTAAAGGCGATGCGCGTAGGAGCGTTTGTACTGGCTGCCCAGTTCCCGGGCCAGGGACAGGGCGAGGCACTGCACCGGGCGGTGCGGACCGCCGAGGTGGCCGAGGAGGCCGGGCTCGACGCGGTCTGGCTCGCCGAGCACCATTTCGTCCCGTACGGGGTCTGCCCCTCGGCCGTGACCCTGGCGGCGCTGCTGCTGGGCCGGACCCGGCGGCTGCGGGTGGGCACGGCGGTGAGCGTGCTGCCGAACGCGCACCCGGTGGCCCTCGGCGAGCAGGCGGCCCTGCTGCACCTGACCTCGGGCGGCCGCTTCACCCTCGGGGTGGGCCGCGGCGGGCCGTGGGTGGACCTGGAGGTCTTCGGCGGAGGCCTGGACTCGTACGAGAACGGCTTCCCGGAAGACCTGGACCTGCTGCGGCGCTGGCTGGCCGAGCCCCGCGTGGCGGCGGCCGGCGAACGGCACCGGTTCCGTGAGGTGGCCGTCGTACCGCGGCCCTCGGAAGCCCTGGACGGGGACGGGACGGGCCCGGAGGTCATCGTGGCCTGCACCTCGCCGGCCTCGGTCCGGCTCGCCGCGCAGCGGGGACTGCCGATGCTGCTCGGCATGCACTGTGGGGACGAGGACAAGGCGGAGATGGTCGCCCTGTGGCGGCGCACCGCACTCGCGGCGGGCCATTCGCGGGCCTCGGTGGCGGGCGCGGGCCACGTGTCGGCGGGGGTGTGCCAGCTGGCGGACAGCACGGCCGACGCCCGCGAGACGTTGCTGAAGGCGATGCCGGGCTGGCTGAAGCAGGGCCTGGACGCGCATGTGACGGTGGACGGCCGGATCCGCTCGATGCGGGATCCCGTCGCGTACACGGAACTCCTGTGTGACCTGCACCCGGTGGGCACCCCGGCCCTGGCGGCGGACCGTCTGGCGGCCACGTCCGCCCGGACCGGCATCACGCGCTTCGCCCTCCTGACGGAGGGCTCCGGGGATCTCGCCGCGACGGAGGAGAACGTACGACGCCTCGGCGTCGAGGTCCTGCCCCGTCTCGGCTGAGATCCGCCGGAGGTACTGGTGGTGCGAACGGTACGAACAGTACGAACGGGACTGTCAGTGCGAGCGGTACGAGCTAGCAGTCACGCAGTTCCGGCGACTGGTTGAGCAGCTGACCGCGGATCGAAGTGAACTTGGCCAGCCGGTCGTCCACCGAGGAATCAAGCGGGAACACCGCTACCCGGTGGCAGTTCTGGAATGCCAGGCGCACTCCGAAGTGCCGCTGCAGCGCACCTCGTATCGCGTCACTCGCGAGGGCGCGCAGCAGCTGCCCGCGCGCCTGCTCGTCCGGCGGCGGCGTCTGGTTGTCGGCGAATTCTCCGCCGTCCACTTTGAGCTGGGCCACCAGCGAGCTGATCATCTCCCATGCGTAGGGCAGGGAGGTCCGGACGCAGTCGACGAAAGCGGCTTCGTCGACCTCGCCTCGCTCGGCCTGTTCGAGTAGGGCCGGTGAGACGTCGAGCGACATGGGTTCTCCTCTCGCGACCCCGGCGATTGGGTTGCCGGGGTCTTACGGGCAGGGAAGGAGGCCGCGACGCAGCGTGCACGCTCCGCAACCTCCCGCTCACCACGGTAGGCGCCCCATGGGTGACGCACCAGGAGAATGCGCATACAACGCGCCATCGGCGAAGGGGGCTTTCAGGGGCGAATCGCGTGGAGGCCTTCTCGTCGAGTAGCGTTGCCGACCATGCGTCTCGTCATTGCCCGCTGCTCCGTCGACTACGCGGGCCGGCTCACCGCCCATCTGCCCTCGGCACCCCGTCTGATCCTCGTGAAGGCTGACGGCAGTGTCTCGATCCACGCGGACGACCGGGCGTACAAACCGCTCAACTGGATGTCGCCGCCGTGCACCCTCAAGGAAGGGAGCGGTGACGAGGCCGGCGTCTGGACCGTCGTCAACAAGGCGGGCGAGAAGCTCATCATCACCATGGAGGAAGTCCTCCACGACTCCTCCCACGAGCTCGGCATCGACCCCGGCCTGATCAAGGACGGTGTGGAGGCCCACCTCCAGGAGCTCCTCGCGGACCGCATCGAAACGCTGGGCGAGGGCTACACCCTGATCCGGCGCGAGTACATGACGGCGATCGGCCCGGTGGACATCCTGTGCCGGGACGCCTCCGGCGGGACCGTGGCCGTGGAGATCAAGCGGCGCGGCGAGATCGACGGCGTCGAGCAGCTGACCCGCTACCTGGAGCTGCTGAACCGCGACCCGCACCTGGCCCCGGTGCGGGGTGTCTTCGCGGCGCAGGAGATCAAGCCGCAGGCGAAGGTCCTGGCGACGGACCGCGGCATGGACTGCGTGGTCCTGGACTACAACGCCCTGCGCGGCATCGAGGACGACAAGCTCCGCCTGTTCTGACGGAGCCCGCGCGCCCCGGCCCCTACGGGGTGGTGGGCGGTGGGACCGTCTCCGGCGCCGAGGCCGAGGGAGACGCGGACGGAGTCGGGGACGTACTCGGCTGCGTGGGCGTCGGGCTCGGGGACGAGGGCGACTGCGAGCCGGAGGACGACGGCTGGGACTTCGGCGGGGTCGAGGACGGCCGCCGCGAGGGGGTCTTGCCGGGCGTCTGGGCAGTGGTCTCCCCGGGTGCGGAGGATTCCGCGGTCGGGGGCGCCACCGGCGGCTCCGCGGCGGGCGCGGTCGAGCCCGGCGCCGTGGACGGAGCCACCCGCGACGGACTCGTGGACACTGCGGGACCCTGGGCGGGCGGCGCGTCCTCGGACGTCATCGCCAGGCTCACCACCGTGCCCAGTGCCACCGCCGTCAGCGCACCGGCCGCTGCCAACAGCACCGTACGGCGCCGGCCGTGGCCCACGACCGACGGCGCGGCGGGCGCCGGTTCGGGGTCTGCCGGCTTCGGCGCCGGCGGGAACGCGTCCTCGAACACCGCCGACAACGTCGTGGGCGTCTCCCCGCGCCGCAGCACCGGTACCACGGGCGTCACCCGCGTCACCGCCTCCGGCGAAACGGGCACGGGCAACGGCGCGGTAGCCGCCGCCCCCGCAGCACCGGGGCCACCGAGCCCCTTCGAGCCCCCCGCCCCCGCAGCACCGGGACGGGCCGCATCGCCAAGGCCACCGGGACCCGCCGGGCGGGCCGCGCCGCCCGCACCGGCCGCGCCACCGAGGCCACCCGCGCCGGCCGCGCCGGGCCCGCGCAGCGCAACCGCACCGCCGGGACCGGCCGCGCCCCCGGGGCCGCCGGAGCCGGGCACCCCGGCCACATCAGCCGCGCCGGCACCACCGGCACCGGCCACACCAGCAGCGCCACCCGCACCCTTCCCCCGCAGGGCGACCGCCGCGCCGGGGCCCGTCGTACCGCCCGGGCCCGCCAGGGCAGCCGGGCCGCCGGGCGCCGTCCGGCCCGCGGGGCCGCTGCCCTTGGCCGCCGGGCCCGTGGCCGCCGTACCCGTCGGGGCCTCGAGCCGCAGCGGCGGCGACGACGTCGCCCCCGCCACCTCGCGGTCGACGACCAGCGCCAGCGCCCGCCGCCCCGCCACGGTGCCCCGCTTGTCGGCCAGCGCGCCGCGCAGCCCGATCGAGGTCTCCAGCTCGGCCCGCGCCCGGTCCAGCCGCTCCTCGCACAGCGCGAGCACGCCGAGTTCGTGGTGGAAGTACGCCTGCTCGGCGACCTCCCCCGCCTTGCGCGCGGCCTCCGCGCCCGCGCGCAGCACCCGCTCCCACGCCTCCCAGTGCAGCGAGGCCGCGAACGCCGGGGCCGCCGTGCGCGCGAGCAGCACCGCCGCCACCACGTCCGCGCCGGCCAGCGCGGCGAGTACCGCCTCCGCCTCCGCCGCGACCCGCTCCGGGGTCACCGAGGCGTGCCCGGTCCACCAGGCGTAGTGCCGGGCGGCCGTACGGGCCTCCTCGGCGGCGGTGTCCCCGTACCCGACCTCCTCCAGCTGGCGTGCGACGCCCACGGCGAGCCGGTAGCGGGCGCCGACCGGGGTCAGCAGGCCGCAGGCCAGCAGTTCCGCCACCGCCGAGTCCGCGTGGGTGTCCCCCACCAGCGCCGGCAGGTGCGTGTGGTGCGGCATCTCGCCGCCCAGTGCGCACGCGATCCGCAGGGCCGCGCGCGCCGACTCGCTGACCCGCGAGGCCAGCAGCTCGGCCGGGGCCGCGCCCTCGGCGAGCGTGGGCAGGGGCACGTGCGCGGCGTCGCGCGAGCGCTCCTCGAAGACGCCCGGCTCCTCCTCGTCGTCGTCCTCGTCGGTGTGGTTGAGCTCGTCCCGCTGCCGCAGCATCGCGCCGGCCTGGACGAAGCGCAGCGGCAGCCCCTCGGAGGCGAACCGCAGGTCGTCCGCCCAGGCGGCCTCCTGGTCGGTCAGCGGTCGTCCGACGCCCGCCTCCAGCAGGGCCAGGCAGTCGGCCTTGCCGAGGCCGGCGAGGAAGACCTCTTCGAGGTGCGAGTCCTCGGAGGGGGCGCGCGTCTCGGGGGTCGCGGCCAGCAGGTAGGCGCACTCGGGGGTGGCGCGGAGCAGTTCGTCGAGGGCGTTCCCGCCCATGTCCAGGTCGTCGAGGAGGACGATGGCGCCGATGTCCCGGACGCGGGCGAGGAGCGTGATCCTGTCGGGCCGCTCGCGCGGGGCCTCGTACACGGCCGCGTACAGCGCCTGGAGCAGTTCGCCGGCCTGCTGGTGCCCGTGGCCGGAGAGCCGTACGACGCCGTCGGGCGCGAGGTCGGCGCAGCGGGCGGCGACCGCGTCGAGGAGTGCGGTGCGGCCGGATCCGGAGGGTCCGGTCAGCCGTACGGAGCGGCCGCGGCCGAGCAGCCGGACGAGCCGGTCGCGCTCCTCCTCGCGCTCGAAGAGGGGCCGGGCGGGTATGGGCGGTCCGGGCAGTACGGGCGGACGCCCGGCGGCGTCCCGGGCGGCGCGGGCGGCCGCGTCGCGCTTGGCGGGACGGCCGGCCTCGGTGCCGGGGCGCAGGGGCTCGATCTCGCTGCCGTCGACGGGATTGACGGCGAGGGTGAACTCGCCCGCGGTCAGCGTGACCATCCGGGCGACCGGAGCGGACGCCGATGTCCGGGCGGACCGCCCGGACCCCTCGGACCGCTCCCCCGGATCGGTCTGCCCCTGAGTAAGGTCCATGACCAAGTCCCCCGATCGCGCTGCGCGCCGTCGCCGTCGTTACGCCCGGCCTTCGCACACGCCGCTCTCGCTACTGGTCCGGTTTCCGCCCGAACCCTAGACGGTGGCCGGTCGTGCGGGGAACCGCAGGGTGGCCATCACCACCGGACCGTTACGTTTCCGCAGGAAATGTGCGGGCGCCGGCCGGCTACACCCGGGGAAGGGACTCGGCTTCCAGGCCGCCCTCGATCGCGAGGATCCGGTGCAGCCGGGTCGCCACCAGCAGCCGCTGCATCTGCGGCGGTACCCCGCGCAGGACGAGGCGCCGACCGGTCCGGCCGGCCCGCCGGTGCGCGCCCATGATCACGCCGAGTCCGGTCGCGTCCCACGAGTCGAGCCCGGTGAGGTCGAGCACGAGGTCGCCGTGTCCGTCGTCGAGGGCATTGTGGAGGGCCGTACGGGCGTCCGCCGCGCTGCGCACGTCGAGGCGGCCCCCGACAGCGAGTTCGGCGTGGTCGCCCCTGATGTGCATGTGTGCTCCTGGCAGTGCCGCGTACGTGTGTTCCGACTGGTCCGTGGTCGGCAACTCTCACTGCAACTGACTGCCTCGGGGGCAGTGAAGTTGCCGACCGTGAGCGAACCGATACCTAATTCACTCCGTGGGGTGATGGGATTCGAACGGTGGTGCTCGGTGGCCGGGTCGGGCCGGGCCCGACCCGCCGCCGGCTCAGTGCTTGTAGAAGCCCTGTCCGCTCTTGCGGCCGATGTCGCCGGCGTCCACCATCCGGCGCATCAGCTCCGGCGGCGCGAACTTCTCGTCCTGCGACTCGGTGTAGATGTTGCTGGTGGCGTGGAGCAGGATGTCGACGCCGGTGAGGTCCGCGGTGGCCAGCGGGCCCATCGCGTGCCCGAAGCCCAGCTTGCACGCGATGTCGATGTCCTCGGCGGAGGCCACGCCCGATTCGTAGAGCTTCGCGGCCTCGACGACCAGGGCGGAGATCAGACGGGTCGTCACGAAGCCGGCGACGTCGCGGTTGACGACGATGCAGGTCTTGCCGACGGACTCGGCGAACGCCCGGGTGGTGGCGAGGGTTTCGTCGCTCGTCTTGTAGCCGCGGACGAGCTCGCAGAGCTGCATCATCGGGACGGGCGAGAAGAAGTGCGCGCCGACGACCCGCTCCGGACGCTCCGTCACGGCCGCGATCTTGGTGATCGGGATGGCGGAGGTGTTGGAGGCGAGGATCGCGTCCTCACGGACGATCTTGTCGAGGGCACGGAAGATCTCGTGCTTGATCTCGATCTTCTCGAAGGCGGCCTCGACGACGATGTCGACGTCGGCGACGGCGTCGAGGTCGGTGGTCGTCGTGATCCGCGCGAGCGCCGCCTCGGCGTCCTCGGCCGTGAGCTTGCCCTTGGAGACGAACTTGTCGTACGAGGCCTTGATCCCGTCCGTGCCCCGGGTCAGCGCCGCGTCGGTGACGTCGCGCAGCACGACGTCCCAACCCGCCTGAGCGGAGACCTGAGCGATTCCGGAACCCATGAGCCCGGCACCGATGACGGCGAGCTTCCCAGCCACTGCACACCCCAAGTTTTTGATTCGACCCAGCGTTGACAGGACCCCGCGTGAGCGGGCCGGCATTGACCGACCCCGGCCTCGACAGGACCCGGCCTCTTAGCCACTCCGGCGGAGACTAGCGCCCGGGCGGCGCGGAGTGACCGTGAAGTAACACGCGTCACGTCTCAAATGACGGACATCACACCGGTCCGGCCCAGCAGCCGTGCACAGCTCCCCAGTTCACCGGGCGTCGGAGTCGTCGTACCGGTCCTCCGGCTCACGCAGCCGCCGCAGTTCCCGCTCCGCGACCTGGAAGTGGCCGAGTTCGAAGGCCATGGCCGCGCGGCCGGTCGGGTACGGGCGTCCGCCCGGGTGCCGGCGTCCGCGCCCGGCCAACCCCGGGCCTCCCGGCGGGCGATGTTCGGTCGGAGTCCGATCCAGCCCACATCGTGGTGGTTCATCCGGCCCGGCGGGAGCTCGGCACGCAACGGGTCCTTCGCGTAGTCCCAGACCCGGCCGTCGTGCTCGGCGGCGCTCGGCTCGCCCGCACTACCCTGGCCGCATGGTGAACCTCACGCGCATCTACACCCGTACCGGCGACAAGGGCACGACCGCCCTCGGCGACATGAGCCGCACGGCCAAGACCGATCTGCGGATCTCCGCGTACGCCGACGCCAACGAGGCCAACGCGGCCATCGGGACGGCGATCGCGCTCGGCGCTCTGTCGCCGGAGGTCGTGAAGGTCCTGGTCCGCGTGCAGAACGACCTGTTCGACGTCGGCGCGGACCTGTGCACCCCGGTGGTCGAGAACCCGGAGTACCCGCCGCTGCGCGTGGAGCAGTTCTACGTCGACAAGCTGGAGGCGGACTGCGACCACTTCCTGGAGCAGGTGGAGAAGCTGCGCAGCTTCATCCTCCCCGGCGGCACCCCCGGCGCGGCCCTGCTGCACCAGGCGTGCACGGTGGTCCGGCGCGCCGAGCGCTCCACCTGGGCGGCCCTGGAGGTGCACGGCGAGGTGATGAACCCGCTGACCGCCACCTACCTGAACCGCCTCTCCGACCTGCTGTTCATCCTGGCCCGGGTGGCCAACAAGGAGGTCGGCGACGTCCTGTGGGTGCCGGGCGGCGAGCGTTAAGGGCTGTCCGGGGCCGGGGCCGGGGCAGAGGCACGGGCAGGGGCCTTCTTCGGCCAGATCGTGTACGTGACGGCGATCAGGGCGTGGATGCCGACCGCCCGCAGGGCGCCGAACTGCCATGCCCTGAGCGAGCCGGTGTCGCCCGCGTCGCCCACGTAGGCGATCGCGGCCTGGAGCAGGCCGAGCGCGACGGCGGCGCCGACGACGGTACGGATCCACAGCTTCCACTCGTGGACGGTCCGGGCCGTCCCGTACCCGGCGCCGGTCGGCTTCGGTCCCCCGGCCAGCCGGTGCGCGGCGTGGGCGTCGAGCCATTTCACCGTGTAGTGGCCGTAGGCGACGGTGTAGCCGAGGTACAGGGCGGCGAGGCCGTGCTTCCAGTCCGGCTCGGCGCCGTTCTTCAGGTCCAGCGTGGTCACGACCAGCAGGACCAGTTCCAGCAGCGGCTCGCACAGCAGGACCGCCGCGCCCAGCCGGGGCATTTTCGCGAGGTAGCGCAGGGCCAGGCCGGTGGCCAGCAGGACCCAGAAGCCGACCTCGCAGGCGATGATCAGCGTGACGATCACGGGAGTCTCCTTTGCTCTCCCTCCCACCCTGGCGGCGGCCGCGCCGCGTTTCGTCGTCGCCGGTGACGACCTTCGCCTGCATCCTTCGATGTAGTGCGATATCACCTGCTCCGCCGAGGTCCCGGCGGAGCGCGCCGTGTTGGATGGTGCCGTGAAGCTTCCCCGCCCCCACCGCCACGACGTGCTCCTCGCCGTGACCGGCGTGCTCGCCGGCCTGTTGCTGTGGTCCCTCGGGCTCTACACCACGACGGTCCGGGAGCTGCTGCCCGCGTGGGCCGCCCTGGTACCGATGACGGTGACGGGCGCGATGGAGATGCTGCGCCGGTCCGCCCCGCAGACGGCTCTGGTCGTGGGGACGCTCGCGGTGATCGCGGACCAGTTCACGGTGGGAAATCTGGCCACCGTCCTGATGTTCACCGACCTGATGTACGCGGCCGTGGTCTACGGCCACCCCGCGATGGCCCGTCGGCTGCCCGTCACCACCGGGGTGATCACCCTCGTCGTCACGCTCGGCTGCGTGGCCTGGCTGCGCACCCCGCAGGCGCTGCTGATCGGGGTGCTGACCGGCATCGTCTGCTTCGCCCCGGCCGTGACCGGAGCCACCCTGCGCAATCACCGCGAGGCCGCCGTGGCCGCCCGGCTGCGCGCCGAGCAGACGGCGCTGCTGGCCGAGATGGACCGCAGTCAGGCGGTGGCCGCGGAGCGGGCCCGGATGGCCCGGGAGCTGCACGACATGGTGGCCAACCACCTGTCGGCCATCGCCATCCACTCGACCGCCGCGCTGTCCATCGACACGGCCGAGACCAGCCGGGACGCGCTCGGGGTGATCCGGGAGAACAGCGTGCAGGGGCTGGCCGAGATGCGCCGGCTGATCGGGCTGCTGCGCGACGCGGGGGCGGGGCAGGAGGCGGTCGCCGTGCCCTCCCTGGACGGGCTGGGGGCCCTGCTCGACCAGGCCCGGACGAACGGCTCGGCGAGCGGGTTGGGCTTCGTACTCGCGGACGAGCGGCCCCCCGGCAGGCCCCTGCCCGCCCCGGTGGAGCTGGCGGCGTACAGGATCGTCCAGGAGTCGCTGACCAATGCCCTCAAGCACGCCTCCCCCGGTACGGTCACGGTCCGCGTGGCGCGCACCGACGCGGCGCTGACGGTGGACGTGGACTCCCCGTACGGGGACCGGCCCGGCCCCCGCGCCCCCGGTTCCGGGGCGGGGCTGGTCGGCATGCGGGAGCGGGCGGAGCTGCTGGGCGGGGAGTTCACGGCCGGCCGGAGCGGCGCGGTGTGGCGGGTGCGGGCGGCGTTGCCCGCGGAGGTCGAGGCGGTGGAGGCATGACCATCCGGGTGGTGGTGGCGGAGGACCAGAGCGCGGTGCGGGCCGGGCTGGTGCTGATCCTGCGCAGCGCGGGCGACATCGAGGTGGTGGGCGAGGCCGCCGACGGGGAGGAGGCGGTGCGCCTCGCCCGGGAGCTACGGCCGGATCTGGTCCTCATGGACGTACAGATGCCGAGGCTCGACGGGGTGTCCGCGACCCGCCAGGTGGTCGCGGAGGCACTGGCCGATGTCCTCGTGCTGACCACCTTCGACCTCGACGAGTACGTCTTCGGGGCGCTGCGGGCGGGCGCCGCGGGCTTCCTCCTGAAGAACGCGGACGCGGCGGAGCTGATCGAGGCGGTACGGACCGTCGCGCGCGGGGAGGGCCTGATCGCCCCGGCGGTGACCAGGCGGCTGATCGCCGAGTTCGCGGCTCCGGCGCTCCCGGCCAGGCCCGCCGCCCCGCCGGCCGTCCAGGCGCTGACCCGGCGCGAGCGCGAGGTGCTGTCCTGCCTGGGCGAGGGGCTGTCGAACGCGGAGATCGCCGTGCGGCTGGACATGGCGGAGGCGACGGCGAAGACGCACGTCAGTCGCCTGCTGGGCAAGCTGGAGCTCCGCAGCCGCCTCCAAGCGGCCGTACTGGCACAGGAATTGGGGATCTAGCACGGCTCCAGGGACACCGGTCTGGACCTCTTGACGGTTGGTCCAGACCTTTCTACGCTCGCCGCAACACTGTGGTGAGCGTGCCATGACAAAGCGTGCTCACGGGCGGCGCAGGTCCCACCCCCATGTCGACGTCGGCCCCACGACGGAGACGGACCTACGGAGGAGCACCCTTGAGCACAGCATCCCCACCCCGCACCAGGCGCACCCGTTTCTTCATGAGGGTCGCGGCCGTCATCGCCGCCCTCGCCGTGCCCGTCACCGGTCTCGTCGCCCTCGCCGGCCCGGCCCAGGCGGCCACCTCCGCGACCGCGACGTACACCAAGGTCTCCGACTGGGGCACCGGCTTCGAGGGCAAGTGGACGGTGAAGAACACCGGCACCACCACCATCACCTCGTGGACCGTCGAGTGGGACTTCCCCGCCGGCACCGCGGTCACCTCCGCCTGGGACGGCACCGTCACCAACTCCGGCACCCACTGGACCGGCAAGAACGTCGGCTGGAACGGCACCCTCGCCCCCGGCGGCACGGCCAGCTTCGGCTTCAACGGCACCGGCAGCGGCTCCCCCAGCGGCTGCAAGATCAACGGCGGCTCCTGCGACGGCACCACCCAGCCCGGCGACACTCCCCCCACCGCGCCGGGCGCCCTCACCGCCACCGGAGTCACCGAGACCTCGCTGACCCTGGGCTGGGGCGCGGCCACCGACGACAAGGGCATCAAGAACTACGACGTCTACCGCGGCGGCGCCAAGATCGCGACGGTCACCGGCACCACGTACACGGACTCCGGCCTGACCAAGGCCACCACGTACAACTACACCGTCACCGCCCGCGACACCATCGACCAGACCGGCCCCTCCTCCGGCGGCCTCTCGGTCACCACCGCCGGCGGCACCACCGAGCCCCCGCAGCCCGGCGGCCCGGTCAAGCTCGGTTACTTCACCGAGTGGGGCGTCTACGGCCGCAACTACCACGTGAAGAACCTGGTGACCTCCGGCTCCGCCGCGAAGATCACTCACATCAATTACGCCTTCGGCAACGTCCAGAACGGCCAGTGCACCATCGGTGACGCCTACGCCGACTACGACAAGGCCTACACCGCCGACCAGAGCGTCGACGGCGTCGCCGACACCTGGGACCAGCCGCTGCGCGGCAACTTCAACCAGCTGCGCAAGCTGAAGAAGCAGTACCCGAACATCAAGGTGCTGTGGTCCTTCGGCGGCTGGACCTGGTCCGGCGGCTTCGGCCAGGCCGCGTCCAACCCGGCCGCCTTCGCCCAGTCCTGCCACAACCTGGTCGAGGACCCGCGCTGGGCCGACGTCTTCGACGGCATCGACATCGACTGGGAGTACCCGAACGCCTGCGGTCTGTCCTGCGACACCAGCGGCGCCGCCTCCCTGAAGAACCTGCTGTCCGCGCTGCGCACCAAGTTCGGCGGCTCCAACCTGGTCACCGCCGCCATCTCCGCCGACGGCTCCAACGGCGGCAAGCTCGACCTCGCCGACTACGCCGGTGCCGCCCAGTACGTCGACTTCTACAACGTGATGACGTACGACTTCTTCGGCGCGTGGGACGCCAAGGGCCCGACGGCCCCGCACTCCCCGCTCACCTCGTACAGCGGCATCCCGATCGCCGGCTTCAACTCCGAGGCGGCCATCACCAAGCTCAAGGGCAAGGGCATCGCCGGCTCCAAGCTCAACCTCGGCATCGGCTTCTACGGCCGAGGCTGGACCGGCGTCACCCAGGCCGCCCCGGGCGGCACCGCCACCGGACCGGCCCAGGGAACCTACGAGCAGGGCATCGAGGACTACAAGGTGCTCAAGAACAGCTGCCCGGCCACCGGCACCGTCGCCGGCACGGCCTACGCCAAGTGCGGCAGCAACTGGTGGAGCTACGACACCCCCGCCACCATCGCCGGGAAGATGACCTGGGCCAAGCAGCAGGGGCTCAAGGGAGCCTTCTTCTGGGAGTTCAGCGGCGACACCACGAACGGTGAGCTCGCGAACGCGATCCACACCGGTCTGCGGTAAAGCCCGGTCCCGGTAGCCCAGGCTCCGGTAAGAACGGAAGCCGGGAAGACGGGTCCGTCCCCCGTCTTCCCGGCTTCTCCACGCTCGAAATCGATCAGGCCACGTTCACCCTCTGGCCGGGCGGCGCCGCCTCCAGCCATGCCAGGAACCCGGTCAGCGCGTCCTCGCTCATCGCCAGCTCCAGGCGGGTCCCCCGGTGGAGACAGCCGAGCACCACGGCGTCGGACAGCAGGGCCAGCTCTTCCTCGCCCTCGGGCGCACGGCGGGCGATCACCTCGATGGAGGCGCGCTCCAGCACGCGGCGCGGGCGGTGCGAGTAGCTGAACACACGGAACCACTCGATGCGGTCACCGCCGTAGCGCGCGACCCCGTAGACCCAGCCCTTGCCGGAGATGTCGGGCTCCTCGGCCACACCCCAGCGCAGGCTGCAGTCGAAGGTCCCGCCGGAGCGCTGGATGAGCCGGCGTCGCAGCCCGAAGACAAACAGCCCGATCACCACCAGGGCTACGACCAGGCCGCTCACAAGCAGAGCGAGGAGCATCTTCACCGACCTCCTCGCTCATCGAATACAGACGAAAAACAGACCTGCATCGCCTCAGCCGCGACCCGCGCCGGAAAATTCCGGAACGGACCGCGGCTGAGGTTTCACACTTTGGTACGGGGCTCAGTGCCCCGCGACGGCGCGCAGCCGGACTTCGGCGCGCCGCTCGGATGCCGCATCGGCGTCCGACTTCGCGCGCTCCAGTGCCCGCTCCGCGCGCTGGACGTCAATTTCGTCCGCGAGCTCGGCGATCTCGGCCAGCAGGGACAACTTGTTGTCCGCGAACGAGATGAATCCGCCGTGCACCGCGGCGACGACGGTGCCGCCCTCGCTGGTACGGATGGTCACCG
Organism: Streptomyces sp. NPDC059874; assembly: GCF_042731135.1. NCBI lineage: Bacteria > Bacillati > Actinomycetota > Actinomycetes > Kitasatosporales > Streptomycetaceae > Streptomyces > Streptomyces sp. NPDC059874. The sequence continues at coordinate 45,255 of NZ_JBHWJY010000029.1, read as the reverse complement.
GGCCCGATTCCAGCACACCGAGAAGCGGCTGGTGACCGGGCATGACGCCGATGTCGCCGGACGTGGTGCGGGCGACAACAAGGGTGGCCTCGCCGGACCAGACATTGCGGTCCGCCGCGACCAGCTCGACGTGCAGCTCAGCAGCCAAGGTGGCTCCTCGGGTCACCACCCGGCGGGTCAGCCGGGTGTTGGGTCAAATTCTAATGGGCGTGGGGAGAGGGACGGGACACACCCGCCCCTCTCCGTCGAAACCTGCGAACCGGATGCGCTCCTCGCGGAGCGCGCCGGATCAGGAGACGCCCAGCTCCTTGGCGTTGGCCTTCAGGTCCTCGATGCCACCGCACATGAAGAACGCCTGCTCGGGGAAGTGGTCGTAGTCACCGTCGCAGATCGCGTTGAACGCGGTGATCGACTCGTCGAGCGGAACGTCCGAACCGTCCACGCCGGTGAACTGCTTCGCCACGTGGGTGTTCTGCGACAGGAAGCGCTCGACGCGACGGGCACGGTGGACAACGAGCTTGTCCTCCTCGCCCAGCTCGTCGATACCGAGGATCGCGATGATGTCCTGGAGGTCCTTGTACTTCTGCAGGATCCCCTTGACACGCATGGCGGCCGCGTAGTGGTCCGCCGCGATGTACCGCGGGTCGAGGATGCGGGACGTCGAGTCCAGCGGGTCCACGGCCGGGTAGATGCCCTTCTCGGAGATCGGACGGGAAAGAACCGTCGTCGCGTCGAGGTGGGCGAAGGTGGTCGCCGGCGCCGGGTCGGTCAGGTCGTCCGCGGGGACGTAGATCGCCTGCATCGAGGTGATCGAGTGACCACGGGTCGAGGTGATGCGCTCCTGGAGGAGACCCATCTCGTCGGCCAGGTTCGGCTGGTAACCCACCGCGGAGGGCATACGGCCGAGCAGGGTCGACACCTCGGAACCCGCCTGGGTGTACCGGAAGATGTTGTCGATGAAGAACAGCACGTCCTGCTTCTGAACATCGCGGAAGTACTCCGCCATGGTCAGACCGGCAAGCGCGACACGAAGACGCGTGCCCGGCGGCTCGTCCATCTGGCCGAACACAAGCGCCGTCTTGTCGATGACGCCGGAGTCGCCCATCTCCTCGATGAGGTCGTTGCCCTCACGGGTACGCTCACCGACGCCCGCGAAGACCGACACACCATCGTGGTTGTTGGCCACGCGGTAGATCATTTCCTGGATCAGAACGGTCTTGCCGACACCGGCACCACCGAACAGACCGATCTTTCCACCCTTGACGTACGGGGTGAGAAGGTCGATGACCTTGACGCCGGTCTCGAACATCTCCGTCTTGGACTCGAGCTCGTCGAAGCTCGGGGCCTTGCGGTGGATGGGCCAGCGCTCGGTGACCTCGGCGTTCGCCTCGGGGTAGTTGAGCACCTCACCCAGGGTGTTGAAGACCTTGCCCTTGGTGAAGTCGCCGACGGGGACGGTGATGCCCTCGCCCGTGTCGGTCACCGGGGCCTGGCGGACCAGACCGTCGGTGGGCTGCATCGAGATCGTGCGGACCAGGCCGTCACCCAGGTGCTGGGCGACCTCAAGGGTCAGCGTCTTGAGCGCGCCGTCCTCGGCCGGGTCTGCGACCTGGACCTTCAGCGCGTTGTAGATGTCGGGCATCGCGTCGACGGGGAACTCCACGTCGACGACCGGGCCGATGACCCGGGCGACGCGGCCCGTGGCGGCGGCCGTCTCAACAGAGGTCGTCATTACTTGTCACTCCCCGCGGTCGCGTCGGCCATGGCGCTGGCGCCACCGACGATCTCGCTGATTTCCTGGGTGATTTCGGCCTGGCGGGCCGCGTTGGCAAGCCGGGAGAGGCTCTTGATGAGATCCCCGGCGTTGTCGGTGGCCGACTTCATCGCGCGGCGGCGGGCGGCGTGCTCGGAAGCGGCCGACTGCAGCAGTGCGTTGTAGATACGGCTTTCGACGTATCGCGGCAGCAGGGCGTCGAGGACGTCCTCCGCCGACGGCTCGAAGTCGAACAGCGGAAGGATCTCGCCCTTCGCACCGGTCTCCTCCGCGGCCTGGTCGAGGCTGAGCGGCAGCATCCGGCCGTCCACCGCGTTCTGCGTCATCATCGACACGAATTCCGTGAAGACGATGTGCAGCTCGTCGACGCCGCCCTCGGCCGTGTCCAGCTGGATGGCCTCGATCAGCGGCGCCGCGACGCGCTTGGCGTCGGCGTAGGTCGGGCTGTCGGTGAAGCCCGTCCACGACTCCGTGACCTTGCGCTCACGGAACCCGTAGTAGGCGACACCCTTGCGGCCGACGATGTACGAGTCGACCTCCTTGCCCTCAGCCCGCAGCCGCTCGGTGAGCCGGTCCGCCTGCTTGATGGCGTTCGAGGAGTAGCCGCCGGCCAGACCGCGGTCGCTCGTGATGAGCACGATCGCGGCGCGGGTCGGCGCCTCGACCTCGGTGGTCAGGGCGTGCTTGGTGTTCGAACCGGTCGCCACCGCGGTCACCGCACGGGTGAGCTCGGTCGCGTACGGCATCGACGCCGCCACCTTGCGCTGCGCCTTGACGATGCGCGAGGCGGCGATCATCTCCATCGCCTTGGTGATCTTCTTGGTCGCCGTGATGGCACGGATGCGACGCTTGTAGACCCGGAGCTGCGCTCCCATGAGTCAGGTCCCTTCCGTCGTCACTTGGAGACGTTGACGGCCGGCACGTCCTCGCCCAGGAGCTTGCCGTCCGAGGTCTCGAACTGGCGCTTGAAGGCCGCGATGGCGTCAGCGATCGAGCCCAGGGTGTCGTCCGACATCTTGCCGCCGTCGGCGATGGAGGTCAGGAGGTCCTTGCGCTCGCGGCGCAGGTGCTCCAGCAGCTCCGACTCGAAGCGACGGATGTCGTTGACCGGGACGTCGTCCATCTTGCCGGTGGTACCGGCCCAGACGGAGACGACCTGCTCCTCGACGGGCATCGGCTGGTACTGGCCCTGCTTCAGCAGCTCGACCATGCGCTTGCCGCGCTCCAGCGAAGCCTTCGACGCGGCGTCCAGGTCGGAACCGAAGGCGGCGAACGCCTCCAGCTCGCGGTACTGGGCCAGGTCGACACGAAGACGGCCGGAGACCTGCTTCATGGCCTTGTGCTGGGCGGAGCCACCGACGCGGGAGACCGAGATACCGACGTTCAGCGCCGGGCGCTGGCCCGCGTTGAACAGGTCGGACTCAAGGAAGCACTGGCCGTCGGTGATGGAGATGACGTTGGTCGGGATGAACGCCGACACGTCGTTCGCCTTGGTCTCGACGATCGGCAGACCGGTCATCGAACCGGCACCCATCTCGTCGGAGAGCTTGGCGCAGCGCTCCAGCAGACGCGAGTGCAGGTAGAAGACGTCACCCGGGTAGGCCTCACGGCCCGGCGGGCGGCGCAGCAGCAGCGACACGGCGCGGTAGGCGTCGGCCTGCTTCGACAGGTCGTCGAAGATGATCAGGACGTGCTTGCCGGCGTACATCCAGTGCTGGCCGATGGCGGAACCGGTGTACGGCGCCAGGTACTTGAAGCCGGCCGGGTCGGACGCCGGGGCGGCGACGATCGTCGTGTACTCGAGCGCGCCGGCCTCTTCCAGGGCGCCGCGAACGGACGCGATGGTCGAGCCCTTCTGGCCGATGGCGACGTAGATGCAGCGGACCTGCTTGTTCACGTCGCCCGAGCGCCAGTTGTCGCGCTGGTTGATGATCGTGTCGACGGCCAGAGCGGTCTTGCCGGTCTGACGGTCACCAATGATCAGCTGACGCTGGCCACGGCCGATCGGCACCATCGCGTCGACGGCCTTGTAGCCGGTCTGCATGGGCTCGTGCACCGACTTACGGACCATGACGCCCGGGGCCTGCAGCTCGAGGGCGCGGCGTCCTTCGGTCGCGATCTCGCCGAGGCCGTCGATCGGGTTGCCGAGCGGGTCGACAACGCGGCCGAGGTAGCCCTCGCCGACACCTACGGAGAGAACCTCACCGGTGCGCTGCACCGGCTGGCCCTCCTCGATACCGCTGAACTCGCCGAGGACGATCGCACCGATCTCGCGCTCCTCGAGGTTGAGGGCGAGACCGAGGGTGCCGTCCTCGAACTTCAGCAGCTCGTTCGCCATGGCGGAGGGCAGGCCCTCCACCTTCGCGATGCCGTCGCCGGCAACGCTGACCGTTCCGACCTCCTCGCGCGAGGCCGCGTCCGGCTGGTACGACTGGACAAAGTTCTCCAGTGCGTCCCGGATCTCCTCCGGCCGGATCGTGAGCTCCGCCATCTGGGTTCCCTGCTCTCCTTGTTGGGCCTGAAGCTTCTTAGGGGTCTGGGGGCGACCCCCAGGAATCTTCTGCAAGTTCTGCACGGCCCAACCGGGCCGCTAGGAATGCGTTGTTCTATTGGTGGCTGGTCAGCCGGCCATGCGACGGGACGCCTCGGTGAGGCGCTCCGCGATGGTGCCGTCGATGACCTCGTCACCGACGCGCACCTGGATTCCGCCGAGGACCGCGGGGTCCACGTCGAGGTTCAGGTGCATCTGGCGGCCGTACAGCTTCGCCAGCACCGCGCCGAGACGCTGCTTCTGCACGTCGCTGAGCGGAACCGCGCTGGTCACAGTGGCGACCATGCGGTTGCGGCGCTCGGCGGCGAGCGTGGAAAGGGACTCCAGTCCCGCTTCCAGGCTACGTCCACGCGGGTGCGTGACGAGACGCGTCACCAGGCGCTCGGTGACGGCGTTCGCCTTGCCGCCGAGCAGGCTGCGCAGCAGCTCGCCCTTGGCGGAGGCGGTGGCCGCCCGGTCGGTCAGCGCGGCGCGCAGCTCGGTGTTCGAGGAGACGATCCGGCCGAAGCGGAACACCTCGTCCTCGACGTTGTCGAGAGCGCCCGACTGCTGGGCCGCCGTGAGGTCGGCGGTGGCCGCCAGTTCCTCCAGCGAGTCCACCAGGTCACGGGACTGCGACCAGCGGGACCGCGCCATGCCGGACACCAGGTCGAGGGTCTCCCCGCCCACCTGGCCGGACAGCAGTCGGCTCACCAGCTCGGCCTTGGCCTCACCGGACTGCGCCGGGTCCGTGATGACCCGACGCAGCGAGACCTCACGGTCGAGCAGCGCGGTGACGGCTGCCAGCTCACCGGCGAGCTTCGTCGCGTCGACGGACGTGTTGTCCGTCAGCGCGTCGAGACGCTCACGCGCGGAGGCCAGCGCCTCGCGGCTCGCTCCGTTCATCGGGCCGCCTCGGCCTTCTCCTCAAGCTCGCTGAGGAAGCGGTCGATCGTACGGCTCTGTCGGGCGTGGTCCTCGAGGGACTCGCCGACGAGCTTTCCGGCCAGGTCGGTGGCGAGCTTGCCAACGTCCTGACGCAGCGCCTGAGAGGCGGCCTTGCGGTCTGCCGCGATCTGGGCGTGGCCGGCAGCGATGATCTCCTCACGCTGCCGCTGGCCCTCTGCGCGCAGTTCTTCCTTGAGCGCAGTGCCCTGCTCCAGCGCTTCCTGGCGCAGGCGCGCGGCCTCGTGCCGGGCTTCGGCGAGCTGGGCCTTGTACTGCTCCAGGACGCTCTGGGCCTCGGTCTGAGCGGCTTCTGCCTTTTCGATACCGCCTTCGATCGCCGCGTGGCGCTCGTCCAGAACCTTGTTGATGTTCGGGAGGAGCTTCTTCGCGAGGAAACCGAAGACGATGACGAAGGCGATCAGACCGATGACGAGCTCGGGGATCGGCGGGACGAGGGGGTTACCCGGCTCCTCGGCCGCGAGAACCAGGAGGTTCACATCAGTGCCTTTCGTCGATTCGGACTAGTCGTGGAGTTCGTCTTAGTAGACGAACGGCATGACCAGACCGATGAGGGCGAGCGCCTCACAGAAGGCGAAGCCGAGGATCTGGTTGGCGCGGATCAGACCGGCAGCCTCGGGCTGACGGGCGAGAGCCTGCGTGCCGTTACCGAAGATGATGCCGACGCCGACGCCCGGGCCGATCGCCGCGAGACCGTAACCGACGGAGCTGAGGGAACCTTCGACGGCAGCAAGGGTCTGGGACATGCCAGTTCTTCCTTCTCTTTCATGGACCGGTGGGGGTTGGCCACCGGACGATTCGGGGGTTTGCGGAGCGAACTCGCTCAGTGGTGCTCGGCGAGCGCGCCCTGCAGGAAGCTGCAGGCCAGGAGCACGAAGACGTACGCCTGAACAGCCTGGATGAAGAGCTCGAACGCGGTCATCACGATGACCATGACGAACGAGACACCGGCGTAGGCGATGCCGATCCCGTTCAGCAGGTACCAGCTGGCGATGGTGAACAGCAGCAGCAGGGTGTGACCGGCGAACATGTTCGCGAACAGTCGGACCGCGTGGGTGAACGGGCGGACGATGACGTTCGAGAAGAACTCGATCACCATGACCATCGGCAGGATCGGGCCGAGGGACTTGTCGTAACCCGTGAGGTTCTTGAAGCCGCCGACGAAGCCGTGGCGCTTGAAGGTCACCGACATCCACATGATGTAGATGATCGCGGCGAGGCCGGCCGGGTACGCGATGACCGCGGTCACCGGGAACTGGGCGAGCGGCACGATCGACCACAGGTTCATGATCCAGACGAAGAAGAACGTCGCGACCATGAAGGGGACGTACTTCTCGCCTTCCTTCTTACCGAGCGTCTCGTAGACGATGCCGCGGCGTACGAAGTCGTAGCCGGCCTCGGCGACCATCTGAAGCTTGCCCGGGACGACCTTCGGCTTCCGGAACGCTGCCCAGAAGAAGCCGACGATGATGATCGAGCCCAGCAGGGCGAGCAGCATCGTCTTGTTGAAGTACAGGTTCGTGTCCGCGTCACCGAAGATCGGCTCGAACAGGAACGAGTAGAGGGTCGGGCCCGGGAAGCCGCAGCTAGGAGTGTCTTCGAAATGACAGTTGATATCGAAGGCGAGCGTCATGTCAGCAGCACTCACCGCAGGGCTCCTTCAGCGTGGCGCATAGGTACGGCAACCTCGTTGTGTCGGCGCGGCGAGCAGCCGCGGTTCGGCACTGGACTGGTGTTACGGATGGTGGGGCGGCAATCAGGCATCGAGCCTCGCGATGGAACAGGCGTCAGCTCAGATGCCCGTGCCCGCAGTGCCGCATATGGCACCGGACGATAGCAGGATCTCGAACGCCCACTTATCCCGGCCCTACCCCTCACGACTTCGGCCCCTGATTTTCGGGCTTGTCGCCCTTCATCGAGTCCGGTTCGACGTAAAGGATCTTGGCCTTCATGTGAGCACGCGTCTGTGCGCCGATCCACACCAGGGTGGTGGCGACGAGCGTGATGGCGAAGGCCTTGGGGTGGAACAGGGTGGTGTTCTTGAACGCCGCGAGGAAGACGAAGAGCAGCAGGATCTGGGCCGCGTAGAGCATGAGCCCCATGGCCTGGAACAAGTGCGGAAGCGACCTCGCGGTGCGCTGCAGAACGATGAATCCGATGCCCATGAACAGAATCACGACCACCGTCGCGACAAGCGCGCCGACCGCACCCGTGCCGCCGACCACGAGACCACTGATCAGCGCGGCGAGAGCGCCGGCGACAGCGGTGGGTACGGCAGCTTGCAGGAGGAGTCGGACGTCATCTGACCGCATGGCGGTTTGCTCCGCTTGTGGTGGTGGGGGCACGGGACTCGTACGGGACGAGCGTAAGCCCGGTCCGAGTAAGGTCCTCGGGCCAATGGACCGTCGCACTACGGTCCTTCGGCTCTGTCGCCGGGTTTAGTGAACGGTATCACAAACTATTTGATGAGAGCTTTACCTGCTGGGTGTGCTGACTGTCACACATGAGAGGGACCCTGCGCGTGTGTGCGCGATAGGCATGCGGCTTGTCTGCTAAAGGGCTTCCATGTCGGACATGCGCCCCGGATCGTCAGCGGGTCGATTCAGCCTTACGCCGGTCGGGGAAGCGCGAACGGGGGCCCACGGCGGTCGCCCCGTTGACGCCGGAGACACCCGCCACGATCGGCCTGACGGGCTCCGGCTCGGCGCCCGAGGCATCTTGCGCGGCCGCCTCCGCCGCGGCCGCGGCGGCCCGCGCCGCGTGCCGGTAGCGCGGCGGAACGAGGCCCTCGGCCCAGCGCGGGGCGCGCGGGGTGAAGCGCGGCAGCAGCAGCAGGATCAGGCCGACGGCGCTGAGGGCGGAAATGGCGAGCACGATCCACATCGAGGTGGAATGCACCGAATAGGCCACCGCGCCGAAGGCGATCAGTCCTGACCAGAAGTACATGATCAGCACCGCGCGACTGTGCGAATGGCCGAGTTCCAGCAGCCGGTGGTGCAGGTGCCCGCGGTCGGCCGCGAAGGGCGACTGGCCCTTCCACGTACGCCGGACGATGGCCAGGACCAGGTCCGCCACCGGGATCGCGATGATCGTCAGCGGCAGCACCAGCGGCATGAAGACCGGGAGCATCGCGTGCGTCGCGTTGCGCTCACCGCCGGCGAAGAGGGCCATCGCGTCCGGGTCCACCTGGCCGGTCATGGAGATGGCGGCGGCCGCGAGGACCAGGCCGATGAGCATCGAGCCCGAGTCGCCCATGAAGATGCGCGCGGGGTGCATGTTGTGCGGCAGGAAGCCGAGGCACATGCCCATCAGGATCGCGGCGAAGAGGGTCGCGGGGGCGGCCGCCTCGATCCCGTAGCCGAACCAGATGCGGTACCCGTAGAGGAAGAACGCGCACGCGGCGATGCAGACCATGCCGGCGGCCAGGCCGTCGAGGCCGTCCACGAAGTTCACCGCGTTGATGGTGATCACGACGAGGGCCACGGTGAGCAGGTTGCCCTGCCACTGGGTGAGCGCGACCGTCCCGATGAAGGGCACCGGGATCCACAGCATCGTCAGGCCCTGCATGACCATCACACCGGCGGCGATCATCTGCGCGCCGAGCTTGATCAGGGCGTCGATCTCGAACTTGTCGTCGAGTACGCCGATCAGCCAGATCAGGGCGGCTCCGGAGAGCAGCGCGCGCGGTTCGTTCGACAGCTCGAAGACGCCGTTGAGGTTCCGCAGGTGGTCGGCGACCAGCAGCCCCGCGCACAGTCCGCCGAACATCGCGATGCCGCCGAGCCGCGGCGTCGGCTCGCGGTGCACGTCGCGGGCACGGATCTCCGGCATGGCCCCGGCCGCGATCGCGAACTTCCGCACGGGCCCGGTCAGCAGGTAGGTCACCGCGACCGTGACGCAAAGCGTCAGCAGATATTCACGCACGGGCTGCCCCAGATGTATCGCCGGCCATCTCAGCCCCACACATTAGCTGCGATGTCCCCTCCACCGAGGACGCGAGGGGACGGTATCCCGGTTGCGGTACGACCCGCTTGTGCCCATTACTCCCCGTAAGGGGGAAATTCCCGCGTGAGATCGGTGACCTCCGTACGGGTCTTCGCGCCGTCCCCGCGCAGTGCGCGGGCGAACAGCGCGGCGATCTCGACCATCTGCGGCTCCCCCATCCCCTGGGTGGTGACGGCCGCCGTCCCCAGCCGGATGCCCCGCTGGTCCCCGTACGGGAGGGCGCAGGTGTCGAGCACGATCCCGGCCGCGGCCAGCCGGCCCCGGGCCGTCGGGCCGTCCAGGCCCAGCGGCGCCGGATCGGCGGTGATCAGGTGCGTGTCGGTGCCGCCGGTGGTGATGGCGAACCCGCGCGCCTCCAGCGCGTCCGCGAGCGTCCGTGCGTTCGCGACGACCCGGTGGGCGTAGGTGGCGAAGGCGGGGGTCGCCGCCTCCCCGAACGCGACGGCCTTCGCGGCGATGGTGTGCATCTGGGCGCCGCCCTGCGTGAAGGGGAACACCGCCCGGTCGACGCGCTCGGCGAACTCGGAGCCGCACAGGATCATCCCGCCGCGCGGGCCGCGCAGCACCTTGTGCGTGGTCGCGCAGACGATGTCGGCGTACGGGACGGGGCTGGGCGCGGCCCCGCCGGCCACCAGTCCGATCGGATGGGCCGCGTCGGCGATCAGGTAGGCCCCGACCTCGTCGGCGATCTCCCGGAAGGCGGAGTACTCGGGGTGCCGGGGATAGGAGATCGACCCGCAGACGATCGCCTTGGGCCGGCGCGCGTGGGCCAGCTCCTGCACCTGCCGGTAGTCGATGAGCCCCGTCTCGGCATCGACCCCGTACCCGACGAAGTCGAACCAGCGCCCGGAGAAGTTGGCGGGCGAGCCGTGCGTGAGGTGGCCCCCGTACGGAAGCCCCATCGCCAGCACGGTGTCCCCGGGGCGCAGCAGCGCGGCGTAGGCGGCCAGCACGGCGGAGGATCCCGAATGCGGCTGCACGTTGGCGTGTTCGGCCCCGAACAGCGCCTTGGCCCGCTCGACGGCGATCTGCTCGGCCACGTCCACGTACTCGCAGCCGCCGTGATAGCGGGAGCCGGGGTAGCCCTCGGCGTACTTGTTGGACAGCGTCGACCCGAGCGCGGCGAGCACCGCCTTCGAGGTGAAGTTCTCGGCGGCGATCAGCTGCAGGCCGGCAGCCTGCCGCTGCTGCTCCCCCGCGAGCACGTCTGCCATCTGCGGATCCTGCTGACGCAGGACGTCAGTGGGCTGGGTGATGACGCTCATGGCGCGACTCCAGGGTGGTACCGGGTACCAGCCACTGTAGGCCGAGGCCGCTCGATACGCCTTGCGGCAGGCCGTCCGCCGGCCTCCGCCCCAGGTCTCTCAGCCCGTCCGGCGCTTGAGGACCGGGTCCGGGCAGAGCCCGGGGAACGGAGGAAGGGCGGGGCGGGGAGAGGCTCCGCGCAGCGGCACCCGCCCACCCGCAAGGTCAGCGCGGTGCGGCGACACCCGTCAGGGCGGTGACGACCGGGTCCAGCGCCTGGCTGATCTCGTCGCCGATCGAACGGAAGAAGGTGATCGGCGCACCGTACGGGTCGTACACCTCGTCCGCGTCCGGCGAAGGCGCCAGCAGCCAGCCCCGCAGCGCGGCCGCGGCCCGCACCAGGGCACGGGCCCGCTCCGCCATGCCGTCGTCCAGCGGCGGCAGCGTGGCCGGATCTATGGCCCGCACCAGCCGGGTGAACTCCTTCAGCGTGAAGGTCCGCAGCCCGGCCGAGTGTCCCATCGAGATGACCTGCGCCCGGTGGTCGCGCGTGGCGGTCAGCACCAGGTCCGCCCGGATGACGTGCTCGTCCAGCAGTTCCCGCCCGGTGAAACCGGACGCGTCGGCCCCGAAGTCCGCCAGGACGGCGGCCGCGTTGGCCTCCATCGGGGCGCCCTCGTGGCCCCAGGTGCCGGCGCTCTCCACGATGAGGTCCCCGCTGACGAGCCCGCCCAACCGGTGCGACAGGGCGTGCCGCGTCAGCCGCTCGGTGATAGGAGAGCGGCACACGTTGCCGGTGCTGACGTGGAGTATGCGGAACGAGTCCCTTGCTATGCCACGCCCCTCAGGGCTCACGGGGCGACCTCGAGGTCGGGTACGACCTCCCGCAGCTGCTCCGCCGTGAGCGCGCCTTCGCGCAGCAGGACCGGAACCTTCCCGGTGACGTCGACGATCGACGACGGCTGGATGCCGGGCGTCGGCCCGCCGTCCAGGTACACGGAGACGGAGTCCCCGAGCATCTCGCGCGCCGCGTCGCAGTCCTCGGGCGCCGGCTGCCCGGAGATGTTCGCCGAGGAGACGGCCATCGGGCCGACCTCGGTCAGCAGCTCGATCGCGACGGGGTGCAGGGGCATGCGCACGGCGACGGTGCCGTGGGTGTCCCCCAGGTCCCACGCGAGCGAGGGCTGGTGTTTGGCGACGATCGTCAGCGCGCCGGGCCAGAAGGCGTCGACGAGCTCCCACGCCTGCTCGGAGAAGTCCGTGACCAGACCGTGCAGGGTGTTCGGGGAGCCGATGAGCACCGGGGTGGGCATGCCGCGGCCGCGGCCCTTGGCGGCGAGGAGGTCGTGCACGGCCTCCGGGCTGAAGGCGTCCGCGCCGATCCCGTACAGGGTGTCGGTGGGCAGCACGACGAGCTCGCCGCGGCGCACTGCGGATGCGGCTTCGCGCAGACCCGTCTTGCGGTCCGTCGCGTCGTTGCAGTCGTATCGCCGGGCCATCAGCGGGACTCCTCGTGCAGCAGGGGGGTGGCGGGATGGGTCGCAAGCGTCACGGCAGGGCCTTGCGGGCGGTCGCGAAGCGCGGGCGGTTGTTCAGGTCGGGGTGGTCGGCAGCGTCGGCCCAGCCCCGCTCCTCGGCGAAGATCCACGGGACCTGGCCGCCCTGGGTGTCGGCGTGCTCGACGACGACGATGCCGCCGGGCCGCAGCAGCCGGTGGGCGGTGCGCTCGAGGCCGCGGATGGTGTCGAGGCCGTCCTCGCCGGAGAAGAGCGCCATTTCCGGGTCGTGGTCGCGGGCCTCGGGGGCGACGTACTCCCACTCGGTCAGCGGGATGTACGGCGGGTTGGAGATGACGAGGTCCACCTGCCCGTCCAGCTCGGGCAGCGCGCTGAGCGCGTCGCCCTGGTGGACGGTCACCCTGGAGCCCTCGGCGTTCTTGCGGGTCCACCGCAGCGCGTCCTCGGACAGCTCGACCGCGTGCACCCGCGAGCGGGGCACCTCCTGCGCCATGGCCAGCGCGATCGCGCCGGATCCGGTGCACAGGTCGACGATCAGCGGCTCGACGACGTCCATCGCCCGTACGGCGTGTATGGCCCAGTCCACGACCGATTCGGTCTCGGGGCGGGGCACGAAGACCCCGGGCCCGACCTGGAGCTCCAGGTAGCGGAAGAAGGCACGGCCGGTGATGTGCTGGAGCGGCTCGCGCGCCTCGCGGCGGGCGACGGCCTCCCAGTAGCGGGCGTCGAAGTCCGCGTCCTTGACCAGGTGCAGTTCCCCCCGCTTGACGCCGTGCACGAAGGCCGCGAGCTCCTCCGCGTCGAAACGCGGTGAGGGCACGCCGGCGGCGGCCAGCCGCTGGGTGGCCTGGGCCACCTCGGCAAGCAGCAAGTTCACGCTGGTCCTCCGGGCTGCTGTCGTACGGGGGGGTGGTACGGGTGGGTACCGCTGTGCTGCGGGACTGCCTTACTGCGCGGCTGCGAGCTTGGCGGCGGAGTCGGCGTCGACGCAGGCCTGGATGACCGAGTCGAGGTCGCCGTCGAGCACCTGGTCCAAGTTGTACGCCTTGAATCCGGTGCGGTGGTCCGAGATCCGGTTTTCCGGGAAGTTGTACGTACGGATCTTCTCGGAACGGTCCACGGAGCGCACCTGGCTGCGGCGCACGTCGGAGGCCTCCTGCTCGGCGGCTTCCTGGGCGGCGGCCAGCAGGCGCGAGCGCAGGATGCGCATGGCCTGCTCCTTGTTCTGGAGCTGGCTCTTCTCGTTCTGGCAGGAGGCGACCACACCGGTCGGCAGGTGCGTGATGCGCACCGCCGAGTCGGTGGTGTTGACGGACTGGCCGCCGGGGCCCGACGAGCGGTACACGTCGATGCGGAGGTCGTTCATGTTGATCTCGACCTCGACCTCCTCGGCCTCCGGGGTGACGAGCACGCCGGCGGCGGAGGTGTGGATGCGGCCCTGGGACTCGGTGGCCGGAACGCGCTGGACGCGGTGCACGCCGCCCTCGTACTTCAGGCGGGCCCACACGCCCTGGCCGGGCTCGGTGGCGCCGTTGCCGCCCTTGGTGCGGACGGAGACCTGGACGTCCTTGTAGCCGCCGAGCTCGGACTCGGTGGCGTCGATGATCTCGGTCTTCCAGCCCACGCGCTCGGCGTAGCGCAGGTACATGCGCAGCAGGTCGCCAGCGAAGAGGGCGGACTCGTCGCCGCCCGCGCCAGCCTTGACCTCCAGGAGCACGTCCTTGTCGTCGCTGGGGTCGCGCGGGACGAGCAGCAGGCGGAGCTTCTCGGTGAGCTCTTCGCGCTGGGCGCTCAGTTCCTTGACCTCGGCGGCGAAATCGGGGTCGTCGGCCGCGAACTCCTTGGCCGTCTCGATGTCCTCGGCCGACTGCTTCCAGGCGCGGAACGTCGCCACGATCGGCGTCAGCTCCGCGTAGCGCTTGTTCAGCTTGCGCGCGTTGGCCTGATCGGAGTGGACCGAAGGGTCGGCGAGCTTCTTCTCAAGATCGGCGTGCTCGCCGACCAGTTCCTCGACCGCCTCGAACATCGGGGGACTCCTGGGGTAAAAGTATGAAAGGGCTGGCAGGTGTTACGGACCGGGACGACGACAAAGGCGCCGGTCCAGCCGCCCCCGCATGGACAGGGAGCGACCGGATACCGGCGCCTGGGTCGCGCTACTTCTTGGCCGCACCCTTGCCGAAGCGAGCCTCGAAGCGGGCCACGCGGCCACCGGTGTCGAGGATCTTCTGCTTGCCCGTGTAGAACGGGTGGCACTCGGAGCAGACCTCGGCACGGATGGTGCCCTCGGTCAGGGTGCTACGAGTGGTGAACGACGCGCCACAGGTGCAGCTGACCTGGGTCTCGACGTACTCGGGGTGAACATCGCGCTTCAAGGTGTCTCCTAGATTCGGGAGGGCGCCGGGTCGCAGGTGCCGAATTGCGCGCTGCGTGAACCGGGGCCGACAGACCAGTCTGCCAGGACCGGGCTGCCTGTCAAAATTCTGAGGACGCCTCCCTCAACGGAGCGGGGCCGGCATCTATTCCGGCAGGCCCCGCAGACGTCCTCACTGGACGACGGAACCGGCCGTGCCCTTGTCTCCGGTGGAGTTCGCGGTGGCCTCGGCGGGGATCGGCTGGTCGGCCAGGAGGGCGTCCCAGACCAGCTGGGACTCCTTCTTCAGGGGGGCCACGCGGTTGGGGTCGCTCGCGTCCGTGGTGACCGGCAGCGTGATCATGTGCATGTTCTGGGCGTCGATGTCCTGGAGGCTCTGGGCGAAGCCCATGAGGGACTTCACGTCGCCGAGCGCCTTGTCGGTGGTGAGCGCCTTGGTGCCGGTGTCGGCGAGGTCGAGCAGCTTCTTCGGGTTGTCGAACAGCCCGACGGTCTTGACCTGCTTGATCAGCGCCTTGATGAAGGCCTGCTGGAGCTGTATTCGGCCGAGGTCACCGCCGTCCCCGACACCGTGGCGGGTGCGCACCAGGCCGAGCGCCTGCTCGCCGTTCAGCCGGTTGGGACCGGCCGGGAGGTCCAGGTGGCTGTAGGAGTCCTTGATGGGCTTGGTGGTGGTCACCTCGACCCCGCCGAGGGTGTCGATGATCTTCTTGAAGCCCGTGAAGTCGACCTCGATGTAGTGGTCCATGCGGATCCCCGACATCTTCTCGACGGTCTTGACCGCGCAGGCGGCCCCGCCGACCGTGTAGGCCTCGTTGAACTGCCGGCGCTGGCCGCCGGGGTCGGTCTTGCCGTTGCCCGTGGGGCACGAGGGGCGGGCGGTCATCGTGTCACGGGGTATGGAGACGATGCTCGCCTTCTTGTGACCCTCGTACAGGTGGACGATCATCGCGGTGTCGGAGCGTGCGGAGCCGCCGTCGTCCTGGCCGTACTCGGAGTTCGCGCCGCCGCGGGAGTCGGAGCCGAGGACGAGGATGTCCATCGAGCCGTTGTCGACGTTCTGCGGGCGGTCGGTGCCGAGCGCCTGGTCGATGTCGACGGTCTTCAGGTTGCCGTTCAGCTTGAAGTAGAACCAGCCGAGACCCGCCCCGCCCAGCAGGACCACGCCCGCGGCGCTCCAGGCGGCGATGACGAGGGCACTGCGGCGCTTCGCGGGTTTGCGTCGTCGCCCGCCCGTGGCGCGGTGGCCGCCGCCGTTGCTGTCCTGGCTCATGCTCTCCTCAGTCCTGGATGCGGTCCCCTGTCCTTGACACAGACGGCCGAACGTCCTCCAGGGTTCCACGGCCCGCCGGGGCCCCCGGGCCGAGGCGGCGAAGGGCACGTTCCACGACGAACGCTCTGTAACCCCACTTTCACCTGCGGTTTCCCGCCAGGACGCAGCCCGGCGGCCCCGGGTTCAGCCGGGGCCGCCGTGTGGCGAAGGTCGCACCGTACGAACACGGCCGCCCCCGTCGCTCGTGTCGACGGGGGCGGCCGTTACCGCGTGGCGAGGACTCAGTCGTCGTTCTTGCCCGACGGGGTCGTCTTCGCGATCTGCATCAGGAACTCGGCGTTCGACTTCGTCTGCTTCATCTTGTCGAGCAGGAGCTCGATCGCCTGCTGCGAGTCGAGCGCGTGCAGCACCCGGCGCAGCTTCCAGACGATGGCGAGCTCCTCCGCGTTGAGGAGGATCTCCTCCTTGCGGGTGCCCGACGGGTCGACGTCGACAGCCGGGAAGATGCGCTTGTCGGCGAGCTTCCGGTCGAGCTTGAGCTCCATGTTGCCGGTGCCCTTGAACTCCTCGAAGATCACCTCGTCCATGCGCGAGCCGGTGTCGACCAGCGCGGTGGCCAGGATGGTCAGCGAGCCGCCGTCCTCGATGTTGCGCGCGGCACCGAAGAAGCGCTTCGGCGGGTACAGCGCGGTCGAGTCGACACCACCGGACAGGATGCGGCCGGAGGCGGGCGCCGCGAGGTTGTACGCGCGGCCCAGACGGGTGATGGAGTCCAGCAGGACGACCACGTCGTGACCCAGCTCGACGAGGCGCTTCGCGCGCTCGATGGCCAGCTCGGCGACGGTGGTGTGGTCCTCGGCCGGGCGGTCGAAGGTCGAGGAGATGACCTCGCCCTTGACCGACCGCTGCATGTCGGTGACCTCTTCCGGACGCTCGTCGACCAGGACGACCATCAGGTGGCACTCGGGGTTGTTGGTGGTGATCGCGTTGGCGATCGCCTGCATGATCATGGTCTTGCCGGTCTTCGGCGGGGCCACGATCAGGCCTCGCTGGCCCTTGCCGATCGGCGACACGAGGTCGATGATGCGGGTCGTCAGCACGCCCGGGTCGGTCTCCAGGCGGAGCCGGTCCTGCGGGTAGAGCGGGGTCAGCTTCTGGAACTCCGGTCGGCCGCGCCCGGATTCGGGAGCCATGCCGTTCACCGAGTCCAGTCGCACGAGGGCGTTGAACTTCTCGCGGCGCTCGCCGTCCTTGGGCTGGCGCACGGCACCCGTGGTGTGGTCACCCTTGCGCAGACCGGCCTTGCGGACCTGGGCGAGGGAGACGTACACGTCGTTGGGGCCGGGCAGGTAGCCCGAGGTCCGGATGAACGCGTAGTTGTCGAGGATGTCGAGGATGCCCGCGACGGGGATCAGCACGTCGTCGTCGGCGACCTGCGGCTCGTTCGGAGCGAACTCGTCGCGGCCACGACGGCCACGACGGTCGCGGTAGCGGCCGCGACGGCCACGGCGGCCGCCCTCGTCGTCGAAGTCGTCCTGCGGACCGTTGTCCTGGGGACCCTGGCGGTCCTGACGGCCCTGCTGCTGACGGTCCTGACGGCCGCCCTGCTGCTGGCGGTCCTGACGACCGGCGCCCTGACCGCCCTGCGCGCCCTGGCCCTGACCCTGGCCGCCCTGGCCCTGGTCGTCGGCCTTGGCACCGCGGTCGCGGCGGCCCTGCTGACGCTCCCCGCGCTCGGCGCGGTCCCCGCGGTCACGACGGTCGCGGCGGCCGCGACCCTCGCCCTCCTGGGCGGGTGCGGAGACGGCGGTCGCGGCCTCGGCCTTGACCTCCGCCGGCGCGGCGGCGGTGACGGTCTCGGTCTTCGCCTCGACCTGCACGGCGGCGGGAGCCGAGCCCTCGGGGCTGCCGGACGGGGCGGTGGCCCGACGGCGGCGGCGCTCGCCGACCGGCGCGTCCTCGCTGGCCGGCTGACCCGGGATCTCGATCTGCGCCGGAGCGGCGGCGGGCTTCTCGGCGGGCGCCTCGGCGGCGGCCTCGCCCGTGCGGGCCTTGCTGGTGGCGCGGCGCTTCGGCTTGGCCTCGGCGGTCTCGCCGGCGGCGGAGGCCGCGGCCTTGGGGGCGCCGCCACCCGCCTGCGTCTCCTTGATGACCTCGATCAGCTGGCTCTTGCGCATCCGCGCGGTTCCCCTGATACCGAGGCCGGACGCGACCTGCTGGAGCTCGGCGAGGACCATGCCGTCAAGGCCGGTGCCGGTGCGGCGACGCTTGGGTGCGGCGCCCGCGGCGGGGGCACTGGTGTCGACAGAGGTGTCGGCAGCGCCCATCAGATCGGTGGTGTCGCTCACGAAGGGTCCTTCCCTGGAGCGGACGTCGGCCTGTCTGGCTCGGCGACCGGTTGTGCTGTCCGACAACGGTCCTAGGTGTGGACCGTGCCGGGGCGGTGGTCCGCCGATAGAGATACGGCGGAGAGAAACGTGCGTGCGTGGGTCCGGCGAGAAGCCCCCGAGCTGGAAGCGTGGGAATGTCACGCCGATTCCGGAGCGTGCTCGAAACTGCTGGAAGTGATCAAAGCAGTCGGGGAGGCTCCCGGAAGAAAGGTGGTCCCGGATGGGGACACTGAGCACCGAGCCATGGCGGCTTCCGATGCGCACTTGAGACTAACACTACCGGATCCAACAGATATTCCCCCTCTCGATCACCGGCAATCGCGCTCTTCCGCGCGGGCGGCCTGCCCTGGCCGCCCGCCCCTGGCCGGCTCTGCTCTGCCCTAGCCGCCCTGGGTACCCAGCGGAAGCACGCTCGCACCCGCGGTGTCGAGTGCGAGCCGGTTCGCGGCCCACCCCTCGCCCGCGAGCTGCGCGACCTTGTCGGCCGCGTCGTTGTCGACCAGCGCGAGGACCGTGGGGCCCGCGCCGGAGATGACCGCGGGGATGCCGTCCGCCCGCAGTCGGTTGACGAGTGCCACGCTCTCGGGCATCGCCGGGGACCGGTACTCCTGGTGGAGCCGGTCTTCGGTGGCCGGCAGCAGGAACTCGGGACGCCTGGTCAGGGCCTCCACGAGCAGACCCGCGCGACCTGCGTTGACGGCCGCGTCCACGTGCGGGACGGTGCGCGGCAGCAGGCCGCGCGCGGTCTCCGTGAGGACCGGCTTGGAAGGTACGAAGACCACCGGAACGATGGAATCGGCGGGCTCCATCCGGATCGCCTTGGCACTGCCCCCGTCCATCCACGCAAGGGTGAAGCCGCCGAGCAGGCAGGCGGCGACGTTGTCGGGGTGGCCCTCGATCTCGGTGGCCAGCTCCAGCAGCGCCGCGTCGTCGAGCTTGGTCTCGCCGCCTATGGTCACGGCTCGGGCGGCGACGATGCCGGCGCAGATGGCGGCGGAGGAGGAGCCGAGGCCGCGGCCGTGCGGGATGCGGTTGGCGCAGACGACCTCGAGGCCGCGCGGCTGTCCGCCCAGCAGGTCGAAGGCGGTGCGCATGGAGCGTACGAGCAGGTGGCTCTCGTCCCGCGGGAGGGTGTCGGCGCCCTCACCCGCGATGTCGATGTTCAGGCCGGAGTCGGCCACCCGGACGACTACGTCGTCGTAGAGCCCCAGGGCCAGGCCGAGGGCATCGAAGCCCGGGCCGAGATTGGCACTGCTGGCGGGGACGCGCACCCGTACGGCGGCGGCGCGGAACGCTGGACCGGCCATCGTCCGATGACACTCCTTGTGACTGTGCGAGAACTTCGCTCTTCGCTGGCTCGCTGCGAAATGTACTTGAGAACGTACGACACCCGAAGGCCCTCGGGGCAGCACCACGGTCATATGCGCGGTGGCGGATGTAAGTACAGCCTATCGAAGGAAGGTTCTCTCGCGACATAGGGCGCACAGGAGGCGCACGATGCGTGTCGCGGGGGCCGCGGCCTCCGGCCGCACTTTTATTGCCGTACGGGGTGAGTTGCCCGGTTCCGGAGGGCCTCGGAGGCCCTCCGGAACCGACTTGAACGTCAGACCAGGCCGAGACGGATGGCCGCGGCTTCGGCGTCCACCGGAACGGTGACCGGCTGCGGAGCGCCGGCGACCGCCCAGTCGGGGTCCTTCAGACCGTTGCCGGTGACGGTGCACACGATCTTCTGGCCGGGGTCGACCAGGCCCAGCTCGGCGGCCTTCAGCAGACCGGCCACCGAGGCGGCCGAGGCGGGCTCGACGAAGACGCCCTCCTGGGCGGCCAACAGCCGGTAGGCGGCCAGGATCTGGCGGTCCGTCACCTCGTCGATGAAGCCGCCCGACTCTTCGCGCGCGGCGAGCGCGTAGTCCCACGAGGCCGGGTTGCCGATGCGGATCGCGGTGGCGATGGTGTGCGGCTCCTTGACGATCTCGCCGCGCACGATGGGCGCGGAGCCGGAGGCCTGGAAACCCCACACACGGGGCGTACGGGAGGCCAGGCCATCGGCCTTGTACTCCTTGAAGCCCTTCCAGTACGCGGTGATGTTGCCGGCGTTGCCGACGGGCAGCACGTGGATGTCGGGCGCGTCACCGAGGGCGTCGACGATCTCGAACGCGGCCGTCTTCTGACCCTCGATGCGCACCGGGTTGACCGAATTGACCAGCGCCACCGGGTAGTTGTCGGACAGCGAGCGGGCCAGGTCGAGGCAGTCGTCGAAGTTGCCGTCCACCTGCAGGATCTTGGCGCCGTGCACGAGGGCCTGGCCCATCTTGCCGAGCGCGATCTTGCCGCGGGGCACGAGCACCGCGGAGACCATCCCGGCGCGCACCGCGTACGCGGCGGCGGAGGCCGACGTATTGCCGGTGGAGGCGCAGATGACGGCCTTGGCGCCGTCCTCCTTGGCCTTGCTGATGGCCATGGTCATGCCGCGGTCCTTGAAGGACCCGGTGGGGTTCGCGCCTTCGACCTTGAGGTGCACCTCGCAGCCGGTGCGCTCGGAGAGCACCTGCGCGGGAACGAGAGGAGTGCCACCCTCGCGGAGCGTGACCACGGGAGTGGCGTCCGTCACCGGCAGGCGGTCCCGGTACTCCTCGATGATGCCGCGCCACTGGTGGGTGCGATTGCTGCTCATGGGTCCTTACTCCCCTTCAACACGCATGATGCTGGCGACACCGCGGACGGTGTCCAGCTTCCGCAGCGCCTCGACGGTCCCCGACAGGGCGGCGTCGGGCGCGCGGTGAGTGACGACGACGAGGGAGGCCTCGCCGTCCTTGCCCTGCTGCCGCACGGTGTCGATGGAGACACCGTGCTCGGCGAAGGTGGTCGCGACCTGGGCGAGAACGCCCGGCTTGTCGGCCACATCGAGGCTGATGTGGTACCGCGTCACGACATCGCCCATGGGGCTGACCGGCAGCTGGGTGTACGCCGACTCGCCGGGCCCCGTTGCCTCGGCGAGCTTGTTGCGGCAGACGGCGACCAGGTCGCCGAGGACCGCGGACGCGGTCGGCGAACCGCCCGCGCCGGGCCCGTAGAACATGAGTCGCCCGGCGGCCTCCGCCTCGACGAAGACCGCGTTGTACGCCTCGCGGACGGAGGCGAGCGGGTGGGTGAGCGGGATCATCGCGGGGTGGACGCGCGCGGTGACCGACTCGCCGTCCGCGGCCCGCTCGAGGATCGCGAGGAGCTTGATGGTGCAGCCCATCCGCTTCGCGGAGGCGAAGTCGGCGGCGCTGACCTCGGTCATGCCCTCACGGTAGACGTCGTCGAGGCGGACGCGGGTGTGGAAGGCGATGCCGGCCAGGATCGCGGCCTTGGCGGCGGCGTCGTAGCCCTCGACGTCGGCGGTGGGGTCGGCCTCGGCGTACCCGAGGGCCGTGGCCTCGTCGAGCGCCTCCTGGTAGCCGGCGCCGGTGGAGTCCATCTTGTCGAGGATGAAGTTCGTCGTTCCGTTGACGATGCCCATGACGCGGTTGATCTTGTCGCCCGCGAGGGACTCGCGCATGGGACGGACCAGCGGGATCGCGCCGGCGACGGCGGCCTCGTAGTACAGGTCCAGCCCGTGGGTCTCGGCCGCGGCGTGCAGCGCGGCGCCGTCCTGGGCCAGCAGCGCCTTGTTGGCGGAGACGACGGAGATGCCGTTCTCGAACGCGGTGGTGATCAGCGTCCGGGCGGGCTCGATCCCACCGATGACCTCGATCGCCACGTCGATGTCCCCGCGTTTGAGCAGGGCGGTCGCATCGGTGGTGATCAGCGCCGGGTCGATGCCCTCGCGCACCTTGGACGGCCGACGCACCGCGACGCCGGCGAGTTCGACGGGCGCGCCGATCCTGGCCGTCAGGTCTTCGGCGTGCGTCGTCATGATGCGGGCAACTTCCGAGCCGACCACTCCACAGCCCAGCAGCGCCACCTTCAGCGGACGCGTACGCATCATTCGACCTACGCCTTTCGATCTTCCATCAGTACCCCGCGCGCGGCTTGCGCGCGGGGTGACAACAAGTCTCACGCAATGGACAGCAGTTTCCACCCTCGGTCCAATGAGTGAGACGCCCCATGAGACACCCGGGGGCCATTATTTCTGGGTTCCGAGGGCCTCTCCCAGAAATAACGGAATCAGCCGAGGTCGAGTCGCAGGAGATCTTCCTCCGTCTCGCGCCGGACGATCACCCGGGCCTGACCGTCGCGCACGGCGACGACGGGCGGCCGGAGCGCGTGGTTGTAATTGCTGGCCATCGACCTGCAGTAAGCGCCGGTGGCGGGCACGGCGAGGAGGTCTCCGGGCGCCAGGTCGGCGGGCAGGAAGGCGTCCTTCACGACGATGTCGCCGCTCTCGCAGTGCTTGCCTACGACGCGGACGAGCATGGGCTCGGCGTCCGAGGTGCGGGACACGAGTGCGATGGAGTACTCGGCGTCGTAGAGAGCGGTCCGAATGTTGTCGGACATCCCTCCATCAACACTTACATACGTCCGGAGCCCTTCGAGCGGCTTGATCGTCCCGACCTCGTAGAGAGTGAAGGCAGTCGGCCCGACGATGGCCCGCCCCGGCTCGACGGAGATCCTCGGCGCCTTCAGGCCTGCGCTCTCGCACTCCCGGGCGACGATCTCGGTCAGCGCCTTGGCGATCTCGTGGGGCTCACGGGGGTCGTCGCTCGACGTGTACGCGATCCCCAAGCCACCCCCGAGGTCGATCTCGGGCAGCTCCACTCCATGCTCGTCCCGCACGGCGGCCAGCAGCTGCACGACCCGCTTCGCGGACACCTCGAAGCCGGCCATGTCGAAGATCTGCGAGCCGATGTGGGAGTGGACGCCGAGCAACTCCAGCGAGTCGTGCCCGAGCGCCCGCCGCACGGCCTCGGCAGCACTCCCATCAGCAACGGCAATACCGAACTTCTGATCCTCATGAGCAGTAGCGATGAACTCATGGGTATGCGCCTCCACACCCACCGTCACGCGGATCTGCACGGGCTGCCGTACGCCCATCTCCCGGGCGATGTGCGCGACGCGGGCGATCTCCTGGAAGGAATCGAGCACGATGCGCCCGACCCCTGCCTCGATGGCCCGGCGAATCTCGCCCTCCGACTTGTTGTTCCCGTGAAAGGCGATCTGCGCGCCCGGCATCCCGGCGGCCAGCGCGGTGGCCAGCTCCCCGCCGGAACACACGTCCACGTTCAGCCCTTCCTCCCGCAACCACTTCACGACGGCCTTGGAGAGGAACGCCTTCCCCGCATAGAACACGTCGGCGTCCTTGCCGAAGGCATTCGCCCAGGCACGACACCGCGCCCGGAAGTCGTCCTCGTCGAGGAAGTAGGCAGGGGTCCCGAACTCCTCCGCCAACTTGGTGACTTCGATCCCCCCCACACTCACCACCCCGTCACTGTTACGCGTGACGGTCCGAGCCCAGACCTTCTCGTCCAGCACATTGAGGTCTTCAGCAGGCGGGGAGTAGTGCCCCTCGGGCAGGACATCGGCGTGGCGGGGCCCGGCGGGGTGCGCGGAACGGCTCATCGGTCTCTCATTTCACGGATCACAGGCGTTCGGGTGCGTCGATGCCGAGCAGGGCCAGGCCACCGGCCAGCACCGTCCCGGCGGCTTCGGCAAGAGCCAGCCGGGCACGGTGGGCGGCCGAGGGTTTCTCGTCCCCCTTGGGCAGTACGCGGTGCTGGAAGTCGAGCAGCGCGTCGGCGAGCTCGACGAGGTACCTGGCGAGCCGCTCGGGCGCACGGTGGTGCGCGGCGGCTTCGAGGACAAGGGGATAGTCGGCAAGGGCGCGGAGCAGCGGGGTCGCGTCGACGTCTCCCGGCTCTCCCGGCGCGCTGGTGAACCCCAGCTGGGTGGCATTCCGCCGAAGCGCGCGACTCCGTACGCAGGCGTACCGCACCCGGAAGAACTCGCTGGACTCGTCCTGGACGAGCAGCCGCGGGCCGAAGACCGGGGTCTCGCGGTATGGGACGGCGAGCATGGCCCAGCGGGCGGCGTCCGCTCCGTAACCGGCCAGGACCTCGCCGTCGCGGTGGGCGACGGGGGCGATGTTGACGGGTGGGATGTGGGACAGGCCCTGGCTGAGCTCGATGCGGTGAACGGTCTCGTAGACGGCACGTTCGCGCAGGCCGACCGCACGCCGTGGGTCGACGTCATACCCGTATTGAGCGCCGCGCGCCTGCACCTCACGTACGAGCTCACCGGCGGACAGCGGGGCCAGCACGAAATTCAGAAATCCCGCGCCGGTGATCTCGACGCGCTCGATCCCCCGCACCTCACCCAGCCGGCGGGCGAGCACACGGGCGACGTCACCGGGCCGGTGTCCGGCACCCTTGGCCACCTGGAACGCGACGGCGGTGGCGTACTCCCCTACTCCCCCGGGCCGGGTCCGCTCGACGACGACCCGCTCGGGCAGGCTCACCCCGGCGGGCAGCTCCCCGTCCTCGACGGCGCGGCGTACGGCTCGCACGACGGTACGGGGGAGGTCAGCGGGGTTCACGGGTCCCAGCCTAGGCGAGACGCCCTCTCATCCCGCGAAGGGTTTCGCCATGTGAACAGGGAGGCGGAGGCGATGGGGCCTCATCCCCTCCCCCTCCCGGCGGGAGCCCCTTTCCTCCCGTCACGCCGGTCCTTGCGCTCGATCAGCCGCCGCACGACCCGCACCAGCTCGGTGGGCTCGAAGGGCTTGGCAAGAAACGCGTCCACGCCCGCCGCGATCCCGGCCTCGACCTCCTGCTGCGTACAGGCACTGACGATCGCGACGGGCACATCCCTGGTCCGCGGATCGGCCCGCAACTGCGCGGCGGCCCCGAACCCGTCCAGCCGGGGCATGACCACATCAAGGGTGATCACATCCGGACACACGCTATGCACGACGTCCAGACACTCGGCACCATCGTTCGCGGTCACGACCTCGAAGCCCTCCAGCTCGAGATTGACCTTGATCAGCTGCCGGATGACCTTGTTGTCGTCGACAACAAGCACCCGGCCTGAGACGCCTGGCACAACTCGAGAGTAGGTCGACCCAACCCCCCGCGTCCGGCTTTTCGCCACTTCCCCCTCCTCCGGGCGACGCACCCCCCTCTCCCCCCGTAAACCGGTTCCTGATCACCCCACGGAAGCTGGTAGTGTTCAACCCGTCGCAGCAACACCAGCGACAGCGCCCCCGTAGCTCAGGGGATAGAGCAACGGCCTCCGGAGCCGTGTGCGCAGGTTCGAATCCTGCCGGGGGCACTTCTGATGAAGTGCCCAGAGACCCCGCCACCAGCAGTGATGCTGAGGACGGGGTCTTCGCGTATGTGCAGCCAACTGCCGCCGTACGCAGCCCTATGTCAGGGCCTGTGGACTATTCGTGGACAGGATCTTGGCCCATCGGCCCAGGTCAGAGCACAGACAGGTCGAGCCACCTATCGAAGCGGTCCACGCCGTCAAACCGGTCGACGATCAGCCTGGCCAAGGCATTCGACTCGATGATCGACGGAGCGTCGATGGCAAGGAACTCCGAGCGGTTGAGGCCGATGTGGAATCCGCAGCCCGCTTCGTGAACCAAGGGCGCCAACCACTCGGCGCGCTGCTGGTCGAGTGCGGCGTACACGGTGGGGTTGTCCGACCATCGATGCTCTGCGATATGGCCTCGGCAGCTGGCGACAGGAACACCGCCGATGTACGCGAGCGCGTGCGACAAGGCAGCGACGCCCACCTCCAGGTCTCCCAAGTCGGCGTAGAAGTCGTCCGGCTCCTCCTCGGAGAGGCTGGGGAGCATCTTGAGCAGCTCCTTGCGGACTGAAGGATCCTGGACGCCAGCCACCCATCCTTTGTCGCAGGCCCGCGCAATCTCCTCAAACTCGGATGCGGAGCGCGCCAGCTCGTCGATTGCAGTGACCTGTGCGGATTCGACCGAGACCACGGTTTGGGCTTCTTCTGCAGTAACACCCAAGATCATCCAGACATCGCGGAAGTACCCGATGCCTTCATCGTCCGGGATGTCTTCCTCCGTGGGCATCCAGAATTCAGCGTCTTCGGGGATCTGAGCGGATACCGGGTACTCCGTGCGCGGAATCATGATCCTCCGTGAGGTCGGTGCCGAGACTCACACGCCATGCTGTCGGGATGCCCAGGGATCGACAAGAAGGCCCGTGGAACGACGCGGGCCCAGGTCCTGTTGGCGACCTGGGCAGCCCGCGGAATCCGTGCGGTGCTATCTACTCGTACTCGCGAAGCAGATCCTCGATCCGCCGGTTCGCCACCTCCTGCCGGCCGTCCAGGCACTTCGCGTACCGGCTGAGCAAGACCTCCACACTGTTGCCAGCCCGCTCTGCCACCTCGGTCGGGTCCACGCCCGCGTTGAGCCATGTGGAGAGCGCCGAGTGGCGGAGATCGTACGGCCGGTGGGCGAGCGGTGTGGCCGCGACGGCCGGCGGCAGGGCCAGGATCCGAGCTTCCTGCCACACCCGGTAGTACGTGGAGGAGGACACCACTCCCCCGCCCTCACTGGCGAACAGCCTGCCGTCCGCAGCTGTGCCGAAGGTGTCCAGGTGCTCACGGAGGATGGACACGAACTGGGGCGGGATCGGCACCCGGCGGACGTCTTCCGTGGGCCGGTTCTTCAAGCCGCGATCGTCGTGACTCTGCCCGGAGTCGGTCCACTGCTTCCCGACGCTCGGCCTGGTCCGGTGCAGCAACGCGGTGCCCCAGCCGGAGTCCGGAAGCGTCAGGTCCGGCTCGGCCAGCCCCACGGCTTCGGCCGGCCGAAAGCCCCCGAAGTACATTCCGGCGAAGAGGCCCACCAGACGCCGGCCGCGCGCCCGGCGGTAGCCACCGACGTACGAGACCGCGTGAAGCAGCGAGCGGGCCTGCTCCGGGTTGGCCACGACTCGGGGGTCCACCTCGTTGGAGACCTTGGGCTTCTGCCAGCGGACGGCCACCAGCGGGCTTTCCCGGAACTCTCCGAGGTCCACGGCGTAGAGCAGGGCGTTCACCAGCGTGCGCCGCTTCCGCCGTACGGTCTCGGCAGCCGCCGCAGTCCCGTCCAGCTTGATCTTCAGCGAGTCGAGGACCGCCCGCCCCAAGGCCGGGTCGGAGAGGTCGGACAGCGGCCGGGAGGCCTTGGCGACCCAGTGCAGGACGTTGCCGACGTCCGCCGGCAGGTCCCGGTCATCGGGGCCGGGCAGGACGAACGCCCAGTTCCTCAGGGCCTTCCGCAGCTCGGTGTCCGCAGGGCGGCCAGGGCGCTCGTGCAAGAGCGCCATCGTCACCGAGGCCAGGGACTCATTGATCCCGTCCCGGGTGTTCGGCGCCGCGTGCGGCCACTTCATCGCGAGGTACTTCAGCGCGAAGGCGTACCAAGTCAGCGTCGTCTTCGGCTCGGCCATCGAGCCGGGAAGCCCGGACGCCGTGTCGAACTCCTCCCCATCACGGGCAGCCCGCATGAGCTTGGACCGGTAGTTGTCCGCGAGCCCTTTCGTCCGGAAGGACTCGGAGAAGACCTGCCCGGCCACGGACCAGCGAACGTCGTAGGACGGACGCTTGGTGTCCCGCTTCCGGACACTCCAGATCTTGACGTCCAGCGACTTCACGCGGCGGCCCCTTCCTGCGACCGAAGCCAGGCGTGGAAGTCGGAGCGCCAGACCCTCAGCTCACCGTTCGGCAGCGTGAAGGCCTTGGGTGCCTTGCCGAGCTCGCGCCACCGGTAGAAGGTCCGCCGCGAGATCCCCTTCAGCTCGGCAAGAATCTCCGCACTGGTCATCAGCTCGTCCTTCACGTCGCGTCTCCTTCCTGGGCGCGCAGATCTTGCAGGGCTTCGCGGGCGGTCTGGCGGTTGAGCTGGATGCAGCGGGCGATGGTGGCGGCGAGGACGGACTCCCCCGGGCTGTGACCGTGGCCGGCGTACTGCCAGGAGGCGAGGACGAGCACGGTGTCCGGCTCGACGTCGGCGAGCCCACGCGCCTCGCGCTCCTGGGCGGCGCGGTAGTCGGCGCGGGTCCGGCGAAGCGCGCCGAGGGTGGTCGAGTACTGGCGGGATTTGGTCGAGAAGTGCCCGCGGAAGCCGAGCATGTGGGACCAAGCGGCAAGGCGGCGGTCCGGGTAGAGCGGGTCAAGGTCGAGGCAGGCCGCGATGAGGCGGGCGGCGTGGTCGGGCACGTCCAGGAGCACGAGTGCTTCGCGGTTGCCGATGCGGCGGTCGAGGGTGCCGGTGTTCTCCGCGGCCTTGGTCGCGTACTTGGCCACGTACGAGGCCACGGCCTGTTCGGTGATGTCGGAGCCGTCCCCGAATGCCTTGATAGGCCGTACGTCGAGCTGCGTGCCCCAGCGGAAGGTCCGGGCGGGCTGATCGGCGGCGGCCAGCACCGTGACCGACGTGTACGCATGGGCGACGGCGGCGCGGACGGAGCGGTCGAGTAATCCGGTCGTGGCCCAGGCCGGCGGTGGGGTATCTGGGCCGTTCGGTCCGTCAATGCGGATCACAGCGTGGAAGTGGACGGCGCCGCGCTTCTGGAACTCGGCGACCTTGCCGTAGGAGACCCGGGCCTGCTCCTTGAGTTCGCGTTGGGTCAGCCCGGCACAGGCGGCGATCTCACGACGCAGACGAGTGGCGAAGCGCTGCCAGAGCTGCCCAGCGTGGTTGTTGAAGAGGACGGCGGCGGCGTAGTCGTAGGTGGCGGGGTCGAGGGCGGTGCCGAGTTCGGGCGCGTCCTCCTGGTGGTGCTTGCCGCAGCGGCACGCGCGGCCGGCGGGGCGGTTGTGGACCGGGCCGAAGGACGGGGCGGTGAGGGTGGCGAAGACGCGGGGGTGCTCGCGGACCGTGACGGGGATGTCGCGGCGGTCGTCTCCGGCGAGCCCGGCCCGGATCAGGTGGTAGGTGTCCCCGGAGTAGGTCCAGGCGCAGGCCGGGCAGCGGGAGGCCCGGCGGTTGCCGCAGGCGATCCGGAGTCGGGCCCCGGGCTCGTTCTCGGTGGAGTAGCGGTGCAGGACCTCACCCGAGGTCTTGTCTTTGGCGACGCTCCAGCCAGTGATGTGGATCGGGTCGGAGCAGCCGCCGGTACGGCGGATCTGGTCCTCCCAGCGGGCGTAACCGGGAGCCCCGGCCACTTTCAGCATGTCGCCGAGGAGGCCGGGATCCAGGTCCGCAAGGGTCACGGAGTCGGTCACGCGGTCACCTGCTGGTGAGCGAGGGCGGGGCGGCGCAGGCCGATGCCGTGGCAGGCCGGGCAGTGGGCGGTGATGGTGCGCAGGGCGCCCGTGCGGTCCCGGCCGCCGAGGGAGATCTTCACGGCGGGGAAGCCGTCACAGTTCGGGCAGACCTGAGCCGGGGCGGGGTGGTGCTGGGACATGATGGTGCTTCCTTCCGGATCATCTGGTTCGGGCAGGAGCACGGCGCCGGGACGGCGGAGACTTGGCGGTTGAGGCCGTCCCGGGGCCGGTCAGCGGTGGTGCTGGCCGTTGATCAGCGAGCGCAGGACGACGGCGCAGACGGCGACCGAGGCGCCGGTGATGGCGACGGCCAGGAGCATCGAGACGAGCACCGCTCCGACGACGAGGACCAGGCCCGCACCACCGGCGACGGCGGCGACGAGGCCGGCCGGGGTGAGACGGACCGCAGGCAGCACGCGGGAGGCCGGCTGGCCGGGCACAGGAGTCTGAGAGCAGCCGCAGACCGGGGCCGGGCCAGCGTGGGGTTCGACAGTGGCGGTCGGCTCGACGAGCGGGGTGACGAGGCCAGTCGGGAGCGGGTTGACCGGGACCTTGGGCCGGATCATGTGGTTCTCCTTCCGGGGCGGGCTACTTGTTGATCGCGGTGTCGATGGCCGGGGCGAGGAAGCTGTCCGCGAGGAGGAAGCCGCCGAGGAGGATCACGGCGACGAGCCAGAGCGGCGGGCGGATCAGCTTGTATCCGAGAACGCCGACGACGATGAGGGCGAGCCAGAGCGGGACGTCCACGAGAAGGCTCCTTCCAGGTCAGCTGACGCGGCAGCGGTGGGAGCGGGCGGCGAGCTGGGCGGCGGTCGAGGAGCTGTAGTCGGAAGACCAGCCGCAGCCGTCGTTGACGCAGACGGCGGCGTCCTTCGTGCGTCCGTGCCGGTCGCGGTAGGTGCCGATCTGGACGGGGCCGATCTTCATGAGTGAGCGGAGGTTGATCCGTGCGGGCATCGGGGCTCCTCAGGCGAGTTGGGAGGCGATGGCTTCGGCCATCGGTGACGGGACGCCGAGCCGGGCGCGCAGGGTCTCGGTGTCGATGTCCGAGCCGGTGCGGGTGCGATGGTCAGCAGCGATCTTCTGGGCGTGCGCGACGAGCGCGGGCGGAGCGGTGACCGCCGCTGCGGGCGCCGGGGCCGGCAGAGCGGGGACCGAGGCGGTCTGTACGCCGGGTTCTGTCTCCCGCTCGACCACAGGCGAGGGTTCCGGGTCAGGCTCCGGCTCCGGCTCACTGGGCGGCGTAGGCCGATGAACCAGGAGCGTCCCGCCGAGGAAGGCGAGCGCAGGCCATCCGGCCACGAGGATCCGTAGCCAGTCCGGGACGTCGCGCAGGTCGAGAAGGCCGGCGGTGGCGACGTTCGCGCCGAGCGAGGCCGCGAGTGCGACGGCGAACCAGGACCAGGCCGAGCGCGCCGGCTCCCCCGCATCCCGCAAGCTGCGTAGGCGATGCCAGGCGGCGACGAGGAGCAGGTCCACGCTGACCGGGTACGCCCAGGCCTTCCAGCCGTGCTGTCCGGCGGCTTCGGCAAGGTCGTGCAGGTGGGCGAAAGAAAGAGCTCCGGCGATGACGGCCTGAACGAGGACGGCGTCCGGACGGACCAGGCGGGGCATGGGATTCACCTCCTTCAGGTATGGGTGGGGTAGGGACTTGGCGCGAGAGGCCGCGCCGGCCGAGTGGGGCCAAGTGTTTAGAAGGCAGTTGCCGCAGTGGGCTTCGGCTGGACCTTGCCGATGAGGACGCGCACCGGGACCGCAGGCCGAAAGAGCTCCAGCTCCGGGATGCTCGGGGTTCGGTGCGCGTGGGCGTTGCAGGTGTCCACGGCCTGTCGGAGCGTGGTGTGCGGAGCCCTGATGCGGGACCAGCCGCCGGAGGAGTCACCGGCCACAGCCGTGCCGGGGCGGCCCTTGTCGATCTGGACGGCGGCGAGTACGGCGTCCGGAGAGATGTCCCCGAAGGCCATGTTCGCCGAGGTCTCGTCGTTGACGCGGTGGGCGGTGCGGCCGGTGAGCTGGGCACGGAGCATGGTGATGTCCTTGCCGAGCTCGGAGCCGAAGCGCTGCCGGCAGATCTCCAGGTAGATGCCGGCGGCACGGCCTAGCTGGGAAAGCCGGACGAGGTGGGTGACGATCTGATCCCGCCGCGCCTCCTCGGCCTGGCTCGCGGCGAGTGCGAGCTCCGCGACCTCATCCACCAGGAGCACGACCGGCACGGGCCGCAGGTGCGCGGGAAGGTCCCAGATGTCTGCGGTGATCTCCGCATCCGGCAGACCTACGCTGATCCGCTGCTCTGTACGGATGAGGTCATAGACGCGGCCCATGTAGTCGACGAGAGCTGCCAACAGGTCAACCGCGGCACCCGGGTTGTCTGCCAAGGCAGTGAACCGCGCTGCCAACGGCGCGAGCTCCACACCGTTCTTGCAGTCGATGCCCACGAGGGCAACGTTCCGTGGCGCCAAGCCGGCGACGAGGGTGCGTTGATAGACGGACTTCCCAGACTGAGTCGCGCCGACGTTCAGGGCGTGAGGGACCTGCCGGTAGTCCCGGTAATGAACTTCCCCGTCCTGCCGCAGCGCCACAGGCACCCGGAGCCCCTCCGCGGGAACGACTGCCGGCATGCGCACCTGCCTGAGTACGTCGTATCCCGTCATCCTCAGCTCCACCACGCCGGAGCGGACCTCACGCGAGACGACGTTGTGGAAGGCGAACGAGTGGCGCAGCCGGTCGGAAGACGCGGAGAAGTCGAAGGCATCCTGACCGGGCCGGAGTTTCAGCCTCAGCACCAGGCCGGTCGCGGTGGGACGAAGCCACAGGATCCGGGGCGACCGAGCTTCAGGAGCGGGGCGATTGGCGATCCTGGCGAGTGCCAACCGCCAGCGGGACGGCGGAACGGTGAGCCCACAGGCATCCATCACCGAGCGGTAGCGGATCAGGACCCGGGCCGTCGCGAAGGTGACCCCGAAGGTCATCCAGTACCAGGTGGGCCGAAGCCAGCGCAGCAGCAGCGCAGCACCCAGGACCACCAGCAGCGTGACCCATAAGGCGGTCATGCTCAGCCCGCCTTGGCCAGCGAGGTGACGGCCACGGCCCGGAAGCTGATCCCGTGACGCTTCTGGCCGTTGAACTCGTTCTCCCACGGCCGGGCGACGAGGCCGGTCAGCGCGACCGGGGTCCCGATGGCCAGCTCACCGGAGATGCCAGGTTCGGCCACCGTGACCGGGATGACCTCGGCGTTGCCGTTCATCACGAACAGCACGTCAACGGTCATGAGGTTGTTGCCGGTGTCGCCGTCCAGGGCGATCTGGCCGGTCTTCTTGTCCCGCATCTTCTGCTGCGGGGGCTGGGCGACCATCACGGTCGCGCCGGAGGTGTCGACGGGAATCTGACGCACAGCAGATCACTCCTCTATAGATGTCGAACTCCTTCACTCCTCTATAGGAGCGACATGAAGAAGAGTGCACCACTCCTATACATGAGTCAACCCGCCGCGAGCAGAAACTCACGGCGGGCTGTGGGGAGTTGAGCGAGCGTCAGTCGCGCGCGGGGATCCGGTACTCGAAGACGAACTGGTCAGCAGCCATGAGGGTGTCGCAGACCTCGACGACGCGCCCCTCCTCCGTGACCGCGTTCCGCAGCAGGTGCACGACCGGGGAGCCGGGACTCAGCGACAGTTCGGTGGCTTCGGCCTTGGCGGCCGGCCGGGCCTGGAGCGTCTCCACGAACTCGGCGAAAACGTGCCCATGATCCTCCAGCCGGGCGTAGATGCCGCCGGGCCCGGGGTTGTCAGCGAACAACTCGGGGATGTCCTTCGCGACGTCCCACGGCAGGTACGAGGTCGCGGTCTCCACCGGCGTCCCGTCCCGGAAGTACAGCCGCCGACGGGCGAGCACCTGAGTCCCCACAGCCACCCCGAGCCGCTCAGCGATCTCCTCCGGTGCCTCAATGGGCCCACGGAAGAGCATGCTCACCGAAGCTTCAGCCCCGGACTGAGCCGACTCGGCAAGGTACGCCGCCTTACCCTCCTGCCGGTGCGTACGCCGGAAGCGGTCCGAGGACCGATGCCGGACGGGCGGCCGAGCCTTCACGAAGGAGCCCTTGCCGTGTCGCGTCTCGACCAGCCCACTCGCGCGGACCTCCAACATTGCCTTGCGGACTGTCCCGCCGGCGACGCCATAGCGCTCAACCAGCTCGGACTCACTCGGCACCATGTCGCCGGCCTTCAATGCGCCGGCCCGGATCTGCTGAACGATGTCGTCGGCGATCTGCACGTAGCGCGGCACAGCCCCTCGGCCACCTCCTACTGCGGTTCCCATAGTCCTTCTCTTCCTCCTATGCTCCTGTACATGAGTACGGGTTCCCCGCAGGCCAAGTCAACGCCACTGCACTCCGTGTCGGTAGCCGGGGCAGTGCTCCGCGAGGACGGCCGACTCCTGGCGATCCGCCGAGCGGACAACGGAACTTGGGAGCTCCCCGGCGGAGTCCTCGAACTCTCCGAAGCCCCGGAGGCCGGCGTCCGCCGCGAGGTCCTGGAGGAGACCGGCATCGAGGTCGAGGTCAATGACCTCACCGGGGTCTACAAGAACACCACCCGCGGCATCGTCGCCCTGGTCTTCCGCTGCAAGCCGTCCGGCGGGACCGAGCGCACCTCGGAGGAATCAACCGCGGTCGCCTGGCTCACCCCGGAAGAGGTCGCAGCCCAGATGTCCGAGGTCTACGCGATCCGCCTCCTGGACGCCCTGGACGACGCAGGCCCCCACGTCCGCAGCCACGACGGCCGCCAGCTCCTCACGGCGTGACACGCGACGAAGCCGTGCAGCTCATCCAGCGCCTCATGGACGGCAGCATCCCCGACGAGGCTGAAGCGGACGCAGCCGTGGACTCCCTCGAAGTAGGACTCCGCTGCCCTCACCTCAGCGCCTACATCTTCTGGGACTTCGACCCCGACCTGAGGGCCGAGAAGGTCGTAGACCGAGCACTGGCATACAAGCCCTTCGCTCTCTGAGCCGGGCAGCGCGGTAAGAGTTTCCCTACTTCATCAAGGCACCCGCCGCGCACGCGCGGCGCCTGCGGCCCGTCGCCCGGGCCTGCGCTCCTGTCTCCGCCCCGCTCCAGCCCGGCCGCCGTCCGCACGCCTACGGCTCGGGTTGATGGGTAGTTGAGGCAGGCCTACAGGCACGGCAACCGTCACATGGCATGCGTAGCCGCGAGCGCTGCCGACTGCGGCCGAGACGGGGTTCCAAAAGACAGCAAGCGGCGAGGGAGGGGTGGCCTCTTGCGCACGGCCAGCCGACTGCCAGACCTGAGTTGGGCTGGGCGCCGTACCCCCGCCGTCACGGAGGACGGGAGCGTGAGGCGACCGCACCACCGGGAATGGGCGGGCGGGGAGCAGCAGCTGCCGCGATGTGGTACCGGCCGGTGTGGTCGCTCCGCATCGGTACCAGTTTCGTTGTGGCCGATGAGTGAGTCGTTCGGGGACTTAGCGCTCGGGCAGCGCCACCGTGCCCAGGCGCGGGATGGAACGGTACACAGCGAAGGGGATGAGAGAAAACCCGGGGTGCTGAGGCAAGTCGATGAAGCCTACGCGTCCAAGGTTGCGCATCTGCGCGTTCATGGCCTCTGCGAATGCGCCTCTGTCGAGTCCGGTTTCGCCCCTAATGAAATTCAATTCGGGCAACTCGGTTTCTTCTGTCCCGTAGCTTCCGATGCTGCCAACGAGCGTCCATTCCTGAGGCTCTGCACCATAGCGAGCAAGGAGGATATCCGCCTCACTGTCAAGGTACTGCCGACCTTCTTGAAGGCGTGAACTAATAAGCACTCCGCCGGCCGGGACAAGATTGATATGGAGCCCCGGGCTGAACACACCCCTGGAGATTTGAACAAACGACCGCAGCATGGCCCCATCGATGCCCGACATGGCTGGGAAGTCGGGGATCATGTCTTCAAGCTGGGCAGCCTTTGCTGCCTCACCCGGTTTGACGGCGCGCTGCCGCTGCCCCTGCTTACCCCTAACCGGAGTGGGGGCGCCTGGATCGGGTGAGATGCCAAGGCTATTCAGCCCCGCGCTCACGGAGGCAAAGGCCGAGAATGCCGCCGCCACGTATCGCGTATCGAAGAGCGAACCCATGGCTGTCACCCTGACCAGCGAACCGGGAGGCACCTGTTCCTTGAGTTTTCCGAAACTCCACTGCTCAGCGTCGGCTACTTCTTCCGAGATGTCGCGAAGAAGAGACTCGGAATCCAGAGCATCCTCAAGCATGGGAAAGAGGGCGTCACCCAACGATTTGCTGGTGTACGTCTCATTCCCGAAGCCTTGGTAGTGCTGAGCCGCTACCCGAGGGCCGACCGTTGTGCGCTTTTCTATACGCTCTGTTTGCCGAGATTCTTCGGCGATGCCCCCTTCGAGCTGGGCCAGCATCGCCCTGACCTTGTCCGTGTCTACGTACAGAAATTCCCGCAGGATCATAGACGCTCCCAAGTTGGTTCGCCCCAGCGTAGGGCGTGGGGTACCCCAGCCGATGCAGTTCGTTGGATCTGGACGGGAGGACGCAAGCAAGCGCCCTCCCGGGCTGTGGTGGGGCCGGCGGGGGAGGGCGCTCGGCGGTGACCAATATGACAACTGGCGACAGTTCAGCCGCTGGTCAGAGTGTTGGTCGGTTGCTCAGCAGCAGGTCAGGGCGGCGGAGCGTCGATGTGGCGGCTGCCGGTCGGCACCGCTGCCCTGATCCCGAGGGCAGCACGGTTCTGGGAGGAGCACCCCATGACTTGCACCGACTCCCAGTGCGACGGCGGCATCATCCCCAACCCATACTCCGACGACCCCCGACCCCGAGGACCTCACGCTCTGCCCCGCCTGCAATCACGGCTACGACCCCCGCAACCACCACGACTACGCCGACTGGAGCCCCCAGGGCCCCGCCGCGAGTCGGGGCCCGAACGGTCTGCTGTACAGCAGTCGTACCGCGACCGCCGCCGGCCGCCAGTGCTCCGGGGAGGCCTTGAAGCCGCCGGTATGACCCGTCACTGACCGATCCCGCTAGAGCTACGGATCAGATGCCTGGCGGCTCACTTCTCGCACCAGTTCCATGGAGAAGCAACGGGAGCACCACCTCTCAACCTAGTCCACCTTTGCCACAGTTTCCCTAATGGGAACAAATGAGAGCGAGGTGGCATCTTCGCCAAACCGATGAGAAAGATGATCCCTAATCAGCACATGCTTAAATTCCAGCGCTCCGCGCCGCGGAACCACTAGCGAGGATTTCCTGATCTCTTCAAGGGAAGCTTTGTGATTCTTTGGCAGATACCCGAACTGGATCATAATTCGGCGACACTGATCCCTCCGAATCAAATCCACGCCACCATTCCGCAGCGCCGCAATGAAAGCGACTGGGACTATAAAGAAGAACGCATTCAGCATCGGGGCGTAGAGAAGACCCTCACTCACCACAGGGACGGGGCTTAATGCTTCAAATATGACCGCCAATGTCACGTACATCGAAACCGCGACTAGAGCTGCAACGATGAGAGTCGAACGCACTAGACTGCGGATTTCGCCACCTGCACGATCTGGTATCTCGCTAGGGTCAGACGTATCTGACTCTCTCACCATTTGAAGTGCAGGCCACATGGTAACTCCCACGAATGCCAGCAGTACGATGCCGCCCAGCACGCCAACCGCCGCGCCCGAAGTGACGAGTGACCATACGGCGGCACCCTCCAGAAGTGAGATGATGACCGACCGCCGCGCGAATCTCAGCAGGCCCCTTACTACAGATGTCCTTCTCCCTGCAAGTGGAGACCAGAGGTCATCCTTTGTGATCCGCCAAGTAAGAAATCCGTAACTCAGCGGGACAAAGAACGTGATGGCCACATACGTCGCCTTCGTCGGCGAATCTGGAGCAAGTAGAATCATCGCCCCACGCAGCAAAAAAGACGGCACTGCCACAAGCAGACTCGCCATCAACAGAACTCGCGTTTCGGCGAGCCGCTTGAACTTGATGGGCAGAAATTCTACCGAATAGCGATCCGGGCAGAACATGACGCGTTGCTTACCTCTAAGAGCAAACGCCATGAAGTACAGCCAACCCTCAGACTGGACGCCGTTACCGGCCATTCTTCGCTCAGCGTAGTCGACATACGCAGCCAAGAGCGCCTTGCGTCTGTCTGTAGATCTTGATAGATCGACATCAGCGCTCTCCGAGTAAAGCGTCATAGCCAAGCGCAGAAATAGCGGATTACGCAAAAGGTCTCGAAGCTTTCTGTCCTTCCTCAGGGCTCGATCGAGACCTTCCAGAGCACCCCCTGCTTCATTTACAATTTCGGCGACCTTGCGTTCACTTACTCTTTCGATGAGTAGAGACGCCCTGAGATTCAACCTCCTCCCAGTATCTCGATACTCATCGAGACGACACGCCACGACCACTTGAACTGTCGGATATTCAGAAACGAAACGATTTATGGCAGTGATGCAATCACGTCGATCGCGTAGCTTTAGTTCATCCAACCCGTCAAGGATGATCATTACTTCTGCACGATCAAGCCACTGCGTAAACATCCCAGGGAGAATCCCATAGTTCTCCCGGATCGAACGCATAAGCCAAATCCGTAGCTCCCTGTCAGAGTTCGACCAGTCAGACAAGTGAAGGAGGAACGGGATCGGGTTTTGATCATCCCGCAGCGCATGGCCAATGGATAGGTGCATTACCTGTTGCAGACTGCGCGTCTTTCCGGATCCAGACTCTCCGAGAATTAGTAACTTGCCCGAAGACCCATCCAGCGCCTGACTTATATCTACACTATCCCATTGCTTAACAGCAGTGCGCCTGCTGATTGGAGTAACGCCTTGCCGCTGACCACTAACGTGATCGGTGCTAAATTCTGCAGCAACAGGAAATTCTATGCCACTCTCACTATCGCCCGCCCAGTAGTCGCCTTCCCGCAGCCATGCAGGCAGCACCTTGGTGAGCATCTTCTTTCGAATCCGAACATCTGTCTTGCCTAGCAAGGACTCGCTAATAGTGAAATTACGCACGTTGACATCTCGACCTGCGGCAAAGTAGCCAGAAATATCAACATCACCAAAGACGGTTCGAGCCGCTTTAGCGCGCCCCCATGGCCTGCGCACTAGATTCCGGATCAACGTCCATCAAACCTGATATCGCGTCCTGCTACGTACTTCCCTCGCAGTGTCACGTTTCCGTAGACAGTTCCTGCGCCCTCGATCGCCGCAGAATCTGAAATCCCTTTCAGGATCTCCTGAAGCTCAGAGACGCTAGTGGGATCCGCTTCAAGTACCTGCAAGAGGCTGGCGGACAGGTTCGCCTCCTCTGCATCCTCAAGCTCATGTTCGCCGGTCAGGCGAGATGCGAGGTACTGGCGAAGCTGTCCGAAACGCGCCTGTATGACACCATCCGTGCCTGCGGCGGCGTGCCCAGCTATGCCCGTTACATACGCAGCAGCTGCAGCATCAGCCAAAATGGCGAGATCCATACACCCTCCCCCGTGGGCCACATTTTGTCTCGTCATAGCCTACGAGGGGGTGGACTCAGGATGCCAGCCATACTGACTTTCACCCCACAAGAGAGTTAGCAGAGGGTCGGTTTCGCGGACATCCAAAGCAAGGGCGAGCTGGCGACACCCCGAGTTCGGGGCAGCCGACGTGAACGTTGGAGCCCCCAGGGATTACCGGCCGGCCGCACCTCGACGACCCCGAGCGCACCCCGTTTCCCTTCCACCCCCACCCCGGCGGTCTGATCCAGTGGGGTGGGGACTGGGACGGCACCATGTACTACTTCCTTCCCGAGGAGGAGGACCCCGACGACTGGCGCGTGGTGGTCGAGACGGAGGAAGGGGAGTGGCACGAGGCCCCAGGCCCCTTCACGGAGTTCCTCCTCAGCTGCGTCGAAGGCCCGCACCGCCCGCCCTTCTTGGGCCGCTACCGGCCCGGCCCGACCCTGCGCTACTACCCGGAGGCCGAGGACGGCCCGGACCACCCCTGGTGAGCGCCCGTCGGACACGGGGACGCCCGTACGGCGTGGAGCGGGGCCGTTCCGGTGGTCTGTACGAGGGAGGTGGGGTGGGGTCTGTGGGTTTGGGGGGTGGGTGGGGGTGGGGGGCTTGCCTAGGGTGGGTGGGGAGGCCGCATAGTGCCGTTGACCTGGTGCTTTGCGGGTAGAGCTCGCATGAGGATGGGGCGACACGGATGCGTGAGTTGGTGGAGACGGCTCGGCAGTGGGCGGCCGAGGGACGGGTGGCGTTCTTGGCGCGGCCCGTGACCGAGCAGGGGTTCGGGCCGCGGGATCCGGGCGGGGCCGTGCTCGTCGATGCTCGGGGGGAGTGCGTCGGCAGTCTTTATCAGGGCGTTTTCGATGCCGAGCTCGTTGCCGAGGTCGGGGCCATGGGGGCCGGGGTCACCGCGCGGGTGTGTGAGGTGTCCGTCCGCGGGGCCGAGGCCGTGGAGGCGCGGCTGACGTGTGGCGGGCAGGCCGAGGTGTTGCTGCAGCCGCTGAGCGCGATCCCGGCCGAGTGGTGGGAGCTGCTCGGGGAAGGGGTCGGGGTGGCGTTGGTTACCCGGCTGAACGAGGGGGCCGATCAGGCCGTGAGTGAGGTCGTACGGGCCGAGGGGGTGGTGCGTGACGATGCCGGGCGGCGGGCCGGGGAGCTGCTCGCCACGAGGAGGGCGGGGCGGGACGCGCTGTACGGGGAGACCGGGCTGGTGCTCGTGGAGGCGTACCCGTCCGCGCCGTACGTGGTCATCGGTGGTGGGGGTGAGCTGGCCGGGATCATCGAGCGGCAGGCGCTGCTGCTGGGGTGGGAGGCCGTGCTGGTGGACAGCAGGGCGGAGGCCACGAAGGCGATCGCGGCGCGGCGGGATGCCGCGTGCGTGGTCGTGCTGAGCCACGACGAGGCGTTCGACGTGCCGATGCTGCGGTTCGCGCTGGCCGAGCAGGTTCCGTACATCGGGGCGCTCGGGTCGCGGCGTACGCAGACACGGCGGCGGGAAGCGTTGATCGCCGCCGGGGTGACCGAGGCCCAACTGGGGCTGGTGCACGGGCCGATCGGGCTGGATTTGGGGGCGCGAACGCCGGCGGAGACGGCGCTGGCGATCTGCGCCGAGATTCTGGGGGTGCTCGGGGCGCGCACCGGCGGCGGTGCGTTGCGGGACACCGAAGGGCCCATAAACGACTGATCTGATCGCTTCCGATCGCGCATATCGGTGGGAAGTGCGGGAAAATGGTCTGTATGGACATGATCCTGAGCGTGGACGCTGTTCTCAGCGACATCGCGTGGTTCTTCGTCGTCGGACTGGTCGTCGTCGCCCTCCTGCTCGGCGGCTTCAAGCTGGGTCAGCGGGTCCGGGCCAAGGAGCCGCCGCCCCCGGCTCCCGAGGAGCAGCCACATCTGCCGAACGGTGGGGCGGTCTACGAGGTCCGCGAGGAGCGGGACCCCGTGGAGATCCCCGAGGGTGGGCTGCGGCCCCACGAGATGCAGGGTTACGGAAACTTCGGCTCCACCAGTTCCAGCCACCCCGATGATGTCCGGGCCGAGCGTGAGTCCGGGTTCGAGCATCCGGGGCCCGAGGCGACGTACCCGCGGCCCCAGCCCGGGGGTCCGCCCGACCACGGGCGGGGTGCGCACGCCTGACGATCGTTTCCTCCCTTTGGCCCGCGCCTCCCGCGCGGGTCAGAGGTCTGTCCGCAGCCGGAGGACCTCAGGGGGCGGGTGGCGGGCCGAGGTGGCGCGGACCTCCGCCGTCAGCGGTGGGTCGAGGGGATGGAAGGGGACCTCGCCGAGTCCGATCGCCGTGATCGTGGCCGCGGGGGGTGACGGGGGCGCCTCGCGGGTGGCCACCTCCGCCGCCAGCTCGGCGCGGAGGGAGGAGGGGAGGGGGCTGGAGACCAGGGGGGTTTCGTCGCCCACCGGGAGGACGAGCACCAGGGCCTGCGGGCGGCGCGGGGTGCCGGTGTAGCCGACCACCGCCGCGTCGCGGACGTCCGTGTGCCGCAGCTTCTGCCAGCCGCGCCGCCCGGTCGGGTAGGGCTGGTCCAGGCGTTTGACGACCAGGCCCTCGATACCGCTGGCCGGGAGGGTCTCGTACCAGGTGGCGGCCAGTTCCGGGTCCGTGGTCATGGGGACCGGCTGGAGGGGTGGGCCGAGGGGGAGCAGGAGATCGACCAGGAGTGCGCGGCGGCGTTCGTACGGGCGGGCGCGCAGGTCGAGGCCGGCCAGTTCGAGG
Source organism: Streptomyces sp. NPDC059874 (assembly GCF_042731135.1). Lineage (NCBI taxonomy): Bacteria > Bacillati > Actinomycetota > Actinomycetes > Kitasatosporales > Streptomycetaceae > Streptomyces > Streptomyces sp. NPDC059874. Next base: position 3,744 of record NZ_JBHWJY010000029.1, on the reverse strand, counting down.
ACGTCGAAGGCGGCGTACGAGGCCGGCAGGCTCTGCGCGAGCACGGCCGCGCGGGCCGCGGTGGCCGCCGCGCGCCGTTGGACCAGGGCGAAGTCGGTGCGACCCGCGTGCCAGACCACCACCTCGCCGTCCAGGACCGTCCCGGCGGGCAGTTGGTGGGCGGCCGCGGCCAGGTCCGGGAAGGCGCTGGTCACGATGCGGCCCGAGCGGGCCTGGAGGGTTACGCCGGCCTCCGTGCGCAGGACGAGGAGGCGGTGGCCGTCGAACTTCGGCTCGTACGCCAGACCCGCCCCGCGCGGCAGGGTCCGTACGGCAGCGGCCAGCGCGACGCGGATCACGGCAGTCGCCCCGCCCGGTCGGGGTCTGCGAGGGGGGCGAAGAGGTCGCCGTCGCGGGCCAGGCGGGGCGCGATGTCGTCGGCGAGGAAGAGCAGGTCGTCGGGGGTCCGGCAGGCCGCGACCTCCTCCCACGAGATGGGGGTGGAGACGGTCGGCAGAGCCCTGGCGCGCAGGGTGTAGGGGGCCGCGGTGGTCTTGGCGGCGGCGTTCTGGCTGTGGTCGACGAAGACCTTCCCGGGGCGCAGGGACTTGGCCATGCGGTGGACGATCAGGTCGGGGAGTTCCCGTTCGGCCTCCTGTGCGAGGGCCTTGGCGTACGAGGACACCTGCGCGGACGGGGTCGGCTCCAGGGGCGTGGAGATGTGCAGGCCCTTGGAGCCCGAGGTTTTTACGTAGGCGTGCAGGCCGTCGGCGGCGAGTCGGTCGCGCAGCCAGAGGGCGGCGGCGCAGCACTCGACGACGGAGGCGGGCGGGCCGGGGTCCAGGTCGAGGATCAGGCGGTCGGCGACGGCCGGGCTGCCGGCCGGCCACTGGGTGGTGTGGAACTCGACGACCAGGTTGGCGGCCCACATGAGGGAGGGCATGTCCGCGACCACCACCTGTTCGGCGGAGGGCTCGTCGGAGCGGGGCACCGGGGTGGTCTTCACCCAGGAGGGTGTGCCGGGCGGAGGGTTCTTGGTGAAGAAGAGCTGGCCGTCCGGGCCGTCCGGATAGCGCAGGAAGGACACCGGACGGTTGTGGACGTGGGCGAGGAAGGGGCCCGTGATGGTGGCGTAGTAGTGCAGCACCTCGCCCTTGGTGAAGCCGGTCTCGGGATAGATGACCTTGTCGAGATTGCTGAGCGCGATGCGACGGCCCTCCACCAATGTGATCGGCGTCATACGATGAGACTGCCACGAAACGGGAGGAAGCGGGCGACACGATGCGATCCATTTGGAACGGGGCGATTTCGTTTGGCTTGGTCAGCATCCCGATCAAGCTCGTGAACGCCACCGAGAGCCACTCGATCTCCTTCCGCCAGATCCATCTCGCCGATGGGGGGCGGGTCCGCTACCGCAAGGTGTGCGAGCTGGACGGCGAGGAGGTGCCCGCCGCCGAGATCGGCAAGGGGTACGAGGAGGCCGACGGCTCTGTCATTCCGATCAGTGATGAGGACCTGGCGCAGCTGCCGCTCGCCACCGCGAAGACGATCGAGATCATGTCGTTCGTGCCGGCGGAGGAGATCGATCCGCTGCAGATGGACGCGGCGTACTACCTGGCGGCGAACGGGGCGACGGCTGCGAAGCCGTACACGTTGCTGCGGGAGGCGCTGAAGCGGAGCCGGAAGGTCGCCATCGCCAAGTACGCGCTGCGGGGGCGGGAGCGGCTGGGGATGCTGCGGGTGGTGGGTGATGTGATCGCGATGCACGGGCTGTTGTGGCCGGACGAGATCCGGGCGCCGGAGGGGGTGGCGCCGGAGGCGTCCGTGTCGGTGCGGGAGGCCGAACTGGACTTGGCGGACGCACTGATGGCCACGCTGGGGGAGGTGGAGATGAGCTCGCTGCGGGACGAGTACCGGGATGCCGTGGAAGAGATGATCGCGGCGAAGGCGGGTGGGGCGTTCGAGCCGTCGGAGGCGGTGGTGGAGCCGGCCGGTGGGCAGGTGATCGACCTGATGGCGGCGCTGGAGAAGAGTGTGCGGGCGGCTAAGGCGTCTCGGGGGGAGGGTGGGGGGTCTGCCGGCTCTGCCGGCTCTGCCAAGGCCTCTGCCGGGGGTGAGGTCTCTGCCGAGGTGACTCCGATTCGGCGGAAGCGGGCTGCTGCGGCTGCGCCGAAGGCGGTTGGGGGGAAGAAGTCGACGGCGGCTTCGGCCAAGAAGACGGCTGCGGGTGCGGGTGCGGGTGCGGGTGCGGCGAAGAAGGCGACTACGGCCAAGTCGGGGGGCACCAAGTCCACTTCGGCCTCGGCCAAGTCGGGGGCCACCAAGTCCACTTCGGCCTCGGCCAAGAAGACGGCTGCGGCCGCGAAGAAGACGGCTACGCCGCGGAAGCGGACCTCCGCCTGAACGTGGGGCCTGCGGCGCTGTCCCCCACCCCGCCCCTTCCCGAAACTGGGGCTCCGCCCCAGACCCCGCGCCTCAAACGCCGGCGGGGCTGAATGGTTCGGCGGGGTGGGTGGGTGCGGCCCGGTGGGTGCGCCTCAAACGCCGGCGAGGCTGGAATGCCCAGCCGAGGCCAGGTGCGCCCGGCGGGGGCGGTTGGTGCCGTGGCCGGGGCGCCTCGCGGGGCGGGAGGGGCCGGTTAGGCGCCGAGCCGGGTTCGGGGGCGGCCCAGGCCGGTTAGGCGCCGAGCCAGGTTCGGGTGTCTCTGGCTGCGGCGAACAGGGTTTCCACCTCAGGGGGTTTGAGGGTGGTCGGGGCGTTCTTGAGGGTGGGGTGGGCGGTCAGGGGGTGGAGGATCTGGATGTCTCGGACCGTGGGGGCCACGTCTACGCGGGAGGCTTCGACCACGGCCAGGGCCGGGGTGACCTGGGCTGCCAGGGCTCGGGTGGCTCGGGCTGCCGCACGGCGGGTCCAGCGGGGGTCCGGGCGGGGTTCCGCGCGGCCCACCGTGAGCAGGAGGTCACCGATGGAGGCGCGCTGGCGGCGGCCGGGAACCGTACGGACGCAGAAGATCCCCGCCGGGCCGATCAACAGGTGGTCGATGCGGCCCAGACCCGGGAGCGGGACGCAGTGCAGGGTGTGCCAACCGTCCGGCTCCAGGGCGTCGAGTACGTCACCCATCCGCTGCTGGGCCACCAGGTCCTGGCGGAGGCGGTGCCGGGCCCTGGTGCCCGCCGGGCCGTGTTCCAGCTCGCCCAGCAGGGTCTCCCCCGGGCGGTTCGGGGCGAGGTCCGCGTCCGGCGGGAGGGCGAGGCGGCGTAGGTCGGCCGCCGTGGGTACCGGGGGCGGGCCTATGGAGACCGTCCCGCTCAGGTAGGGGCGGAGCGCCGCGAGGATCGCTTCGCGGTGGTCGTCCGCCAGGACGCTGATGCGCTTCGCCTGGCGGTCGTACCAGGCCACCGCCTGCCCGTCGGGCAGGTTGACGTACAGCCGGCCGCGGCCGGCCCGGCCGGCGGACGGCAGTACCTTGAGTCCCTTGAGCGGCGACATCGCCCTCACCCCCGCCGTCCATGGGAGCAGCCCGGGCGGCGTACGGCAATCCCTCGGATGTGTCACGGCGAGGTGTAACAGCGATGTGTAACGACTCCGACGGGTCCTTGCGGCTCCGCTGTTACAAGAACGGGGCTCTGCCGCAACCGCCGGCCCCTAGACGAGTAAGTCCGAAGTCTTTGGGCGCATGAAGCGAGGGTCTCGTTGATCCGTTTGTGACGACAGATCTCGAAACCCTCGCGACAGCACTGTACGTGAAGATCGATGACTCTCTGG
>NZ_JBHWJY010000028.1:3404-87667 GCF_042731135.1 Streptomyces sp. NPDC059874 | reverse complement strand
GCTGAAAGATCAGCCCCGCCGGCGTTTGAGGCGCGGGTCCGGGCAGAGCCCGGTTTCGGGAAGGGGCGGGGTGGGGGCAGGCTCCGCGCAGCGGCCCCGGCGGCCCCGGCGGCCCTGGCGGCACTGGCGGCCCCGGCTACGCGGCGCGCACGGCGGCAAGGGCCGCGGCCACGCTCGCCTCGATGTCCCGGATCGGGTAGATCACCTCGCGGACCACCCGCTCCCGGTCCACGACCAACGTCAGCCGCTTGATCCGGCTCACCCCCGCCGCGCGGAACGTCGGCAACCGCAGCGCCGCCGTCAGGCCGAGCTCGGCGTCCGAGAGGAGCGGGAACCGCAGCCGCTCCTGCTCCGCGAACTCGCGCTGCTCGTCCGGCCGTTGGGTGGAGACCCCGTGCACGGTGGCGCCGGCCGCCGTGAACTCCGCGAGCTGGTCGCGGTACGTGCACGACTCGAAGGTGCAGCCCTTCGCGCCCGGGATCCCGGCCCAGCCGGGCGGGTAGGACTCGGCGCGCGCGTACGCGCCGGGGAAGCAGTACAGGACCGTGAACGGGGTGTCCGCCACCGGGTCGCGCAGCTCGCCGAAACGGTCCGGCAGCAGCAGCTCCGGCACCTTCGTGCCGCGCAGCGCGTGCACCCGGCCCGCCTCCTTCGAGGCCTCCGCCGTCGTCGCCGTCATCTCTCCCTCTCCCAGGACCCAGGTGTCTCCCCAGTCCTGGAGGGCGACCAGGACCGGCAGCAGCCCCCGCCCGCGCGGGGTCAGCCGGTATTCGTGCCGCACCGGGCGTTCCTGGTACGGCTCGCGCGTCAGCACCCCGGCTTCGACGAGCAGCTTCAGCCGCTCGGCGAGGACCTTGCGGGACATCCCCAGCTCGCGCTGGAGCTCGTCGAAGCGGTGCAGGCCGCGCGCGGTGTCGCGCACGATCAGCAGCGTCCACCAGTCGCCCACGACGTCGAGCGCCTGGGCGATGGAGCAGTCCGCGTCGCCGAGATGCGTGCGCTGGGCCATGGGCACTCCTTTGTCCGTTGACCCCAGGCTGTCATGCTGGCATAGTCCGTTCCCAAAAGGAACTAACTAGCCGACCAACTGACGGAACGCGGGGGACACGGCTGTGCTGCAGGGGTTCAAGGACGTACCGAGGGTCGTGTGGCTGCTGGCTGCTGGGATCTTCGTCAACACCGTCGCCGGCTTCACCGTCGTCTTCGTCTTCCTCTACCTGACCGGCCCGCGCGGCCTCGGCGCCACCCAGGCGGGCCTGATCGTCGGCATCGGCGGCGTCGGCCTGGTCGCCGGCAACTTCACCGGCGGCTGGTACGGCGACCGCTTCGGCCACCGCCGGGTGCTGCTCACCGCCTCGGCCCTCGGCGGATCCGCCCTCGTCGCCCTGCCGGCGGCCCCCACCGCCCTGCTGGCCCTGCTCCTGCCGCTCGCCCAGTACGCCTCCGGGGTGATCCGCGCCGCCAACTCCGCGCTGGTCGCCGTCACCGTGCCCGAAGGTTCCCGCCGCCAGGCCTTCGCCATCACCCGCTGCCTGTCCAACGGCGGCTTCGCGGTGGGCGGACCGCTCGGTGCCCTCATCGCGACCGGACTCTCCTACGACTGGCTCTTCGTCGCGGACGGCCTCGGCACCCTCTTCTTCGCCCTTTGGACCGCCCGGGTCGTCCCGGCCAGGGCCGCCACCACGCCTTCCGCGGCCCCGGACGGGGGTCTGGGCCGCGGAGGGCTGTGGCGGGAGCTGCGTGCGCGTCCGGCCGTACTGGTCCTGCTCGGTGCGATCGTCGTCATCGACGTCGTCTACCGCCAGCACCTCACGACCTTCCCCGTCTACCTCGCCGACCACGGTCTGGACACCCGCGCGTACGGCTGGCTCATCGCCGTCAACTGCGGGGTCATCCTGCTCCTGGAGATCCCCGCCGCCCTCGCCCTGCGCCGGCGCTCCCCGCTGCACGTCATCGGCAGCGGGCTGGTGCTGGTGGGCGGCGGCTACGCGATGCTGATGCTCGGGGTCGGTACCGCGACGGCCGTCGCGATGATGCTGCTGCTCACCCTCGGTGAGATCCTCTACAAGACCACCGCCATGGCGTACGTCGCGGACGAGTCGCCCGAGCACGCCATCGGCCGGTTCCAGAGCCTGTACGCGGGTGTCTCCATCAGCGGCTTCGTCCTTGCCGCGCCCCTCGGCGGAGCCTTGTACGACACCGCGCCGGAGCTGCTGTGGCCGCTGTGCGCGGCGCTCGGCGTGGCCGCCGGGGGGATCGTGCTGGTCACGGGTGCGCGGGGGGTGCGGCGACCCGTGCGCCCGGCACATGAGACCGGTTCGCAACCGAAGGCCGTCGCCGGTTAGGTTTCGGATATGACTGCTACGCGTACCACCGGCGCCGTCGCCGCCGGACTTGCCACCATCACCGCCGACGGCACCGTCCTCGACACCTGGTTCCCCGCCCCCGAGCTGGTCGCCGAGCCCGGCCCGGCCGGCACCGAGCGCCTCACCGCCGAGCAGGCCGTGGAGCTCCTCGGCGCCGCCGCGGCCAAGGCGATCCGCCAGGACGCGGTCCGCGGCGTCGAGGTCGTAGCCGTCCGCACGGTCATCGCCTCCCTGGAGGACAAGCCGCTGGACGCGCACGACGCGTACCTGCGCCTGCACCTGCTCAGCCACCGCCTGGTCAAGCCGCACGGCCAGAACCTCGACGGCGTCTTCGGCCTGCTGACCAACGTCGCCTGGACCTCGCTGGGCCCGGTCGCCGTCGACCAGGTCGAGACCGTGCGCCTGAACGCCCGCGCCGAGGGCCTGCACCTCCAGGTCACCTCGATCGACAAGTTCCCGCGGATGACGGACTACGTCGCCCCCAAGGGCGTGCGCATCGCCGACGCGGACCGGGTCCGCCTGGGCGCGCACCTCGCCGAGGGCACCACCGTCATGCACGAGGGCTTCGTCAACTTCAACGCCGGCACCCTCGGCACCTCGATGGTCGAGGGCCGCATCTCAGCGGGCGTCGTGGTCGGCGACGGCTCCGACATCGGCGGCGGCGCCTCCACCATGGGCACCCTCTCGGGCGGCGGCAAGCAGATCATCTCGATCGGCGAGCGCACCCTGATCGGCGCCGAGGCGGGCATCGGCATCGCGCTGGGCAACGAGTGTGTCGTGGAGGCCGGCCTGTACGTCACCGCCGGCACCCGGGTCACCCTGCCGGACGGCCAGATCGTCAAGGCCCTGGAGCTCTCCGGCGCCGACAACATCCTCTTCCGCCGCAACTCGGTCACCGGCGCCGTCGAGGCCCGCCCGTACAAGGCGAACTGGGGCGGCCTGAACGAGGTCCTGCACAGCCACAACTGACGGCCAACCGCACTGACCTGCGGTTGAGTTACGGCCCCTGACTAGGATCGATGGTCAGGGGCCGTCGGCTTGTCCGGTCGTGTGACGACGTACGGCGTCAGCTGACGACGAGCGTCCCCTTCATCTCGGGGTGGATGGAGCAGATGAAGGCGTAGCTGCCGGGCTTGGACGGTGCGGTGAAGGTGCCGGACTTGCCCGGTTCGATCGTGCCGGTGTCGAAGGCGTAGCCGTCGGAGGCGGTCAGGGTGTGCGGAGCCGAGTCCTCGTTGATCACGGTGACTTTCGCGCCGGCGCTTACCTTGACGTCCGCAGGGTTGAACTTGAAGTCCTTGATGCGGACTTCTGCGCTGTCGACCGTCACGGCCGACGTGCCGGCGGTCGGGGACAGGGGCGCGGCGCTGGTACTCGTGACGCCGACGATGGCGAGCAAGGCGCAGGCGGCGCCGACCGCTGCTCCCCGAGTACGGTTGCGAATGCGGCGGGAACGGGTGAGCGACATGGTCACCCCTCTCAGGATCGGTGATGGTCTTGACCGGCCCTGACGGTCTCTCCTCGGTGACCTCGTCCGGCCGGTACGCGTCCGCCTGTCGTGGGCGAGGCGGCTCGTGCGCCGCTGGTGGTCGGCCGTGTCGATCCTGCTGTGGCCGTGATCAGCCGCGCGATGTCGTGCGGAACGGTGTGGAGAATCGGTGCGCGGATGAGCGCTGCCATCAGAGCTGCCTTGCTGATCGCCTCGGCCGGAGCCGGGTCGGCAGCGGATGGCTCCCGTTCGAATACGGGTCTCTTCTCCACTATCCCAGGCCGCCGCCACCGGGGCACTTCGTGGCCATGGGGCGGTCGGGCCGCCGGTCACCGCGCCCCGCTCGGGCCGATGGCAGAACGCCCTCCCACCCCGACCGGGGGTGGGAGGGCGTTCCCGTGCTCGTGAGGCGGGTCAGCTCAGGGGGAGCCTGCGGATCAGGCCGGCGAAGGCCTCCTGCTCGGCCTCGGTCAGCTCCACCGCCTCCATCGGGTGCGAGGCGACGCCGCGCTGGGCCGGGATCACGGCCATGCCCTCGAAGGCGCCTGGCTCGGGCTGGTGGAAGCGGCTGTCCCACAGCATGTGGCCGAGGCCGACGAGCCAGACGAGCGCGGCCACGAGCAGGACGGCGATGCCGATTTCCTGGGCGAGGGAGATGGAGGGGAACACACGGTCCTCCAAAGCGAGGGTGCAAGATCGGGCGTGGGGACACTCAACACCACAACCGGGCGATTTCCCCAGGGAATGTGTCGAGCGTCACGCCAGGGCCGAAAGTCCCTACTTTGGCCCGCGTCAGTCCGCCAGCGGCAGCTTGAAGCCCTCGTGGCTCCGGGCGAAGCCCAGTCGCTCGTAGAACCGGTGCGCCGCCGTGCGCCGCTTGTTGCTGGGCAGCTGGACCAGGCCGCAGCCGCGCTCGCGGGCCCGCTCCACCGCCAGCCGCATGAGTTCCGCGCCGAGCCCTCCGCCGCGGCGGTCCGCGCGGACCCGTACCGCTTCCACCAGCGCCCGCTCCCGGCCGTTCTGGCCCAGGCCCGGGATGTACGTCAGCTGGAGGCAGCCGAGCACGACCTCGTCCGCTCCGTCCGCTCCGTCTGTCAGGACCAGCATCTCGTTGCGGGCGTCCGAACCGATGGCCGCGAAGGCCCGCGCGCTCGCCTCGTCGACCACGACCGAAGCCGGGTCCACGACCCGGTCCTCGTCGGCGAGCAGGGCGAGTACGGCGGGCAGGTCCCGGCGGGTGGCCTCACGGAAGATCATGCCCGGATTGTGGCAGGGGGTCCGGCCGGGACGGCGGCCGGACCCCCCGCGGTCCGTGGGGCTACGGGCGGAAGCGCAGCACCTGCGGGTCGTGGTCGCTGTTCTGGGCCGCGAACTCCGCGTTGATGTGCACGCTGTCGTACGAGAAGTTCTTGATCGACGGGCTGGTCAGGATCTGGTCCAGCACCTGCGCGTTGCCCTGGAAGACGTACGAGTACCGCTCCGACTTCGGCAGCGACTTGATCGCCGGGTACAGCACCCCGCCGTCCGCGAGCGCCTCCGTGGTCGCGGAGAACTCGAAGTCGTTGATGTCACCGAGGACGACGACGTTCGCGTTCTTCTCGGCCGCCAGGACCTCCTTCACGAAGCCGTTCACGGCCTGCGCCTGGAGCAGTCGCTTCTCCTCGGACTTGCGCACCGGCGGCTGGTGGTGCGAGGTCAGGCCCTCGTCGCCGCCCTTGGAGCCGAAGTGGTTGGCGATCACGAAGACGGTCCGGCCGCGGAAGACGAACTCGCCGGCCAGCGGCTTGCGGCTGTCGGCCCACGCCGGGTTCGCCGGGTCGATCCGGCCGGGGGAGTGGGTGAGGGCCGCGTGGCCGTTCTCCCGCACCACGCCGTTCGCGGTCGTCGCGTCGCCGGCGGCGCGGTCGGTGAAGGAGACCCGGGCGGGGTTGAAGAGGAACACCTGGCGGATGTTGCCGCCGGGCTCACCGCCGTCCTTCTTGTCCTCGGGGTTGACGGTGCGCCACTGGTACGCCGGGCCGCCCGCGGCGACGATCGCCTCGGTGAACTTGGTCAGCGTCTGCTCGGCCGAGACGGTGCCGTCGTTCTTGGCGCCGTTGTCGTCCTGGATCTCCTCCAGGGCGAGGATGTCGGGGGAGGCGAGGTTCTCGACGACCGCCTTGGCGAGGTTGTCGAACTTCTCCTGCGGGTCGGTCGGGTCGAGGTTCTCGACGTTGTACGTCGCCACCGCGAGCTCACCGGGGCTCTGCGCCCGGGTCTTCTCGGGGGCGATGGCGCCGGCCTTGACGGTGCCGAGGGTACGGGCCACCAGCGTGTAGCCGCCGAACTGGTTGAAGTCCAGCGGGCCTTCGGTGGTGCCGGTCAGCTTGTCGCCGACGTTGGCCACCGGGAAGGGCTGCTGCGCGATCGGCGCGAGCTGCTGGATCTGGAGGCGGCCGGTGTTCTGGGACTCGTAGGAGCCGTAGATCGTGCCACCGCGCCGGGCGGGGTTCTCCCAGCCCTTCACCGTGACCCACAGCTCCGAGTACGGGTCGGTGGCGCCGACCACGCGGGAGGTGCCGATCGCCACGTTCATGCCCTCGAGGGACTCGTAGAAGTCCAGGGCGTAGCGCGAGGGCTCCAGGGCCAGGCCGTTGATGCTGCCGGCGGCGGCCGGGTCGCCGGCCGGGGCGTACTCGGCGGGCACGGTGTACTCGTTGATCGCGGCGGCCGCGGGCAGGGCGTTGCCCGAAGAGACCACCTTGACGGTCGGCTTGGAGATCTGGGTCACCGACTGGTTGCCGGAGGCGACCCCGCCGGGAATGTACTCGCCGACCGTGCCGGAGACCGTGACCGCGTCGCCCACGGCGACGGTCGGGACCGAGTTGGTGAAGACGAACACGCCCTCGCTGGTGGCGTCGTTGTCGTCGGCGTCCGGGTCCTGGATCCAGAAACCGCGAGAGCCGTAGGCGCGGACGCCCGTCACGATGCCCGCGACGTCGGCGACCTGCTTGCCGGCGAGCGGGGATATCCGGGTGGTGCCCTGAATGTCGTGGATGCGTATCGGATCGGCGGACACGGCGCCTTCGGCCGCGTCGGCGGAACCCGCGAGCAGGCCGGTGGCCAGCGCGGTGGCGACGAGGGCCGCGACGGCGGCGGAACGGGGATGCGAGGAGCGCATGGGCGGGAACTCCGGTGTGGGATGAGGGAAAACGCAGAAGGGGGGTGGGCAGCGGGTTCCGTGAGGGTTTCGGCCCCGGGGTTCCCGACATGTCTACGCGCGTCAATTTCCTGTGTGACCAGCAAAGTTGTCAAGCCCTCCAGGGAATACACCGGTTGACTGTGGGATGAACCAAAGGTGATGGGTCGCCAGGCACGCCCGAAATGCGTCTACGCTGGGACTTCCGGCCTGATCCGAAAGACGCGCCCCGGGTCAGCCCTCGTTTCGCCCCGGCCGCCTCCGGCCCGCCCCACAGCGTTCGCTTCGCGAGGAGAATCGCCCCATGTCCGCAGAGCCGCACCCCACGCTGCCGCCGGTACGGCTGCCCGCCGATGCGGAACTGGCCCGCGACGCCCTCGTCGCGCCGCTGTTCGCCCGGGCCGTCCGGCTGGCCCGCTGGGCCGGACCGGACACCCGTGTCGAGGTCGGCGGTGAACTCGTCGCCGACCAACTGCCCGATGCCGTCGCGGCGCTCGGCCTCGACACCTCCGACGCGGACTCCGCCGTGTACGCGAGCCAGGCGTGGCGGGTGGCCGTGGACACCGGGCTGGTCGACGTGACCGAACCCGAGGAAGACGGGGCGGACGGGTCGGAAGGGGAAAGCGCTGAGGCGCAGTCCGGCACCGCCGTCCCCGGCGAGGACCTCGCGCTGGTGACGGGCGGCGCGCCCGGCGACGTACTCGACCTGTGGCTGGCGGCCCTCGACACGGTGCTCGCCGACGCCGCCGTACCCGACCTGGACGACCTCGTGGACGCGCTGGACGCGGGCGGCGAGATCGACTTCGACCAGCTGGACTGGAACCCGCGTCGAGAGGCGGACTTCCTCGACGGGGTCCTCGCCAACCTCTACCTGCTCACCGTCGCCGAGGGTGGGGCGGCGGACCGGCCGGTTCCGCTGCCCGTGCTCGCCGCGTCGATGGTCGTGCCCGACGGTATGGGCGACCCGACCGACGCCGTGCTGGAGCAGGTCTCGGACGCGATGATGCGGCTCGACGACCAGTTCCGGCAGCTGGAGCCGATCGGGCTGGTGGAGTACCAGCCCGTCGACGAGGCGCTGATGGCGGAGAGCGAGGAGCCGGGGGACGTCGGAGCGGGCGCGTACGGCGGGGACGAGGAGGACGTCTCCCGCTACGGGATGGTCCGCCTGACCCCGCTGGGCCGGTACGGCGTCCGCGCGCGGATGCTGGAGGCCGGGGTCGAGGCACCCGCCGTCGGGGACTTGACCGACAAGGGTGCCGACGCGCTGCTCGACGGGGTCTCCCGCTACCCGGAGGGCGCCGCGCAGGCCGAGATCGAACAGTGGCTGGCCGGTCGTGAACTGCCCACCGCCGTGGCCGAACTGCTGGCCGCGGCCCGCGGCGACGACGAGGGCGCCCCGCTGCGCCGGCTGCGCTGCCAGCAGGCCCTCGCGCCCGCCGGGCCGGAGGCGGAACCCGCGGTCCGCGCGGTTCTCGACGACCCGGAGCTCGGCGGGCTCGCCCGGGTCTGGCTGGCCGAGCGCGGCGTGGCCGACGTACCGGCGCCGGACGGGGCCATGGTGTTCTGGCTGACCGTCGACACGATCGCGGCTCAGCTCGCCGCCGACGGGGAGACGGAGGAGCTGCCGCTGCTGATGGAGTCCCTGACCGCTCATCACGCGGGGTTCTTCGACCGGGTGTGGCGGGTGGAGCACCCGGCGACGGCGTACGTCCTGGAGGCGATGGGGCGGCTGCACCCGGACAAGAAGGCGGCGAAGGAGGCCCGGAAGGCGGCGTTCAAGGCGCGCTCCCGTCAGAACTGACCGGAACGAGTCGTTCCTGGGGCGGAGTTGGCCATTCCGCCCACCGGAAAGGGGTCGACTCCTCTTCGTGGGTAATTCAGCCGCCGTTCACGTGTGGGCGGGAGCGTGTGCGCCGACGACCGCACACAGGCGCACCACCTCCCCACCCCTGGAGACCCGATGCCGCTCAGCCGTAGAGACTTCACCGCCCGCACCGTGATCGCCGGTGCCGGAGTCGCCCTCACCGGGACGGTCGGCGCTCTCGCCACCGCCCCGGGAGCGCTCGCGGCCGAGGACAACACGCCCCGCGACGAGCACGGCCGGCCCTGCGAGCCCGGCTACGGCCCCCTCGTCCCCGACCCGGCCGGCATCCTCGCGCTCCCCGCCGGATTCAAGTACCGCGTGATCACCCACAGCGGGGTCACCACGCTGGAGTCCGGCGAGACCACCCCGTCCAACCACGACGGCACCGCCGCCTTCGCGGGCCACCGCGGGGTCACCCTCCTCGTCAACAACCACGAGCTCAAGGGCAAGCGGTCGAACTGGGCCCACCCCGTCCCGCTCACCGAGGGCCTCGTCTACGACCCGGCCGCGGCCGGAGGCTGCACGGTCGTCGAGGTCCGCCGCGGCGGCGAGGTCGCCGAGTGGGTCGGCATCGCGGGTACGTCGACCAACTGCGCGGGCGGCTCCACCCCCTGGAACACCTGGCTGACCTGCGAGGAGAACGCCGACCTCGCCGGCAAGAACGGCATGACCAAGGACCACGGCTACGTCTTCGAGGTCGACCCGCACGACCGCCGCGCCAACCAGGACCCGCAGCCCGTCAAGGCCTTCGGGCGCTACGACCACGAGGCCGTCGTCATCGACCCGCGCACGGGCCACGCCTACCTGACGGAGGACGCCTCCGGTCCCAACGGGCTGTTCTACCGCTGGACCCCGCCGGCCGGCTTCCGGCACGGGCGCGGCAAGCTCCGTACCCTCGCCGCCGACGCCGGCGTGCTCCAGGCGGCCAAGTGCACCGACAGCTCGGGCCTGTTCGTCGACGACCTCTCGCGCGCCACGAAGATCGGCACCGTCTACGGGGTCGACTGGGTGGACGTGGCGGACCGCGACGCGCGGACCGTGCCGGTGCGCAAGCAGTTCGCGGAGGGCGGCGTGACGCGCGCCCGCAAGCTGGAGGGCATGTGGTGGGCCGACGGCGGCGCGTACTTCGTCTCCTCGTACGCCCGTGAGGAGAGCCCGGGCACGGCCCACGACGGACAGGTGTGGTTCTACGACCCCAAGCGGCGCACCATCCGGCTGACCGTGCTGATCGGGGTGAACGCGGACCCGTCCGCGGACGGCGGCTACGACGGCCCCGACAACATCACCGTGTCCCCGTACGGCGGCCTCGTGATCGCGGAGGACGGCTCGGGCCTGCAGCACCTGTTCGGCGCGACCGAATCGGGCCGCACCTACCCCCTGGCGCGCAACGAGCTGAACATCGGGACGGCCGAGGAGCCGGAGTACTCCGAATTCACCGGCGTCTGCTTCTCCCCGGACGGGCGCACGCTGTACGTCAACATCCAGGACCCGGGCATCATGCTGGCCGTGACCGGGCCGTGGCGGCGCGCGCACTGACGCACGCCGATCCGGCTACTGGGAGGCGGAAAGCTCCGCGCGGGAGGCCTCGGCCCACTCTGCGAGCAGGAATTCGTACGCCTCCGAGGGCCACTCGCCGTCCACCCGCGTCTCGACAAGGTGCCGTATCGCCTCGTTCGCCTCGGCGGCGGACGGGCGGGCGGGCCCCGCGGGGGTGAGTGACTGCTTCATGCGTTCAAGGCTACGGGCGGGCACTGACAGCCACCTCCGAATTCAGGGTGGGGTCGATCACCCGGAATCGTCCTCGGTTGCTCCATGTGCCCGCCCACCTGCTCAGAGTGCCTGCGCGGCGGGCTTGACCATGCCGCGCACTGTGCGCGACTTCACAAACTCGCCCATGGCCGTCATCTCCCACTCGCCGCTGAACTGCTTGATCAATTTCGCCATCATGACTCCGGTCTGCGGCTCGGCGCCGGTGAGGTCGAAGCGCACCAGCTCCTCCCCGCTCGCCGCGTCGATCAGGCGGCAGTAGGCCTTGGCGACCTCGGTGAACTTCTGGCCGGAGAAGGAGTTGACCGTGAAGACCAGGCCCGTGGCGTCGGCGGGGAGCCGACCCAGGTCCACCACGATCACCTCGTCGTCGCCCGCGCCCTCGCCGGTGAGGTTGTCGCCCGAGTGCTTGACGGCGCCGCCCAGGATGGACAGCTTGCCGAAGTAGCAGCTGTCGATGTGGTTGCGCTGCGGGCCGTAGGCGATGACGGAGGCATCGAGGTCGATGTCCTTGCCGCGGAAGGCGGGCTCCCAGCCGAGGCCCATCTTGACCTGGGAGAGCAGCGGGCGGCCGCCCTTGACCAGGGAGACGGTCTGGTTCTTCTGGAGGCTGACCCGGCCCTTGTCCAGGTTGATCTTCCCGGCGCCGGGCGCGGCGGCCGCGGGGACCGGCGCGGGCGGTGCGGGGGGCGCGGGCGGCGTGGGGGTCGTGCCGCCGAGCCAGGGGGAAGCCGGGTAGGAGGCGGGCTGCGCCGGGGGCGCCGGGGGCGCCGGCGGGGCGACGGGCGGGGCGGCCGCCGCCGGAGTCGGCTCCTCTTCCACCGAGACCCCGAAGTCGGTCGCGATGCCGGCGAGGCCGTTCGCGTACCCCTGGCCGACCGCGCGCACCTTCCACGCGCCGCCACGCTGGTAGACCTCGACGACGACGAGCGCGGTCTCCGAGCCCAGCTGCGGCGGGGTGAAGGTGGCGATCACCGCGCCGCCGACCGCATCACGCACGGTGGCGGTGGGCTCGATGCCCTGGAAGGTCTGACCGGCGGCGTCGGGACTGGCCGTGACCACGATCCGCTCGATGCCCGGGGGGAGCGCGCCGGTGTCCACCGTGACGGAGTCCGGTGCCGAACCGCCGCCGGAGCGGTAGCTGACACCGGGCCCGGCGGGCTGGTTGAAGAAGATGAAGTCGGCATCGGAGCGCACCTTGCCGTCCGCCGCGAGGAGCAGGGCCGATACGTCGAGGCGTACCGGCGCGGCCACGTCCACCGTCACGCGGACGGTGTTGAGCGGCAGGTTGGAACCTGGGGTCATAGCGGTCATGCCCGGAGAACGACCGGAGGGGCTTTGCCGTTCCCTTACCCTGGCGCGAGATTTCAGCGCCGGTTGCGGGGGTGGTTCCGTGCGACGCGCTCGTTGCCGAACTTGTACGAGCCGGTCCAGCGGGCCATCACGAGCTGCGCGTCGCCGGACTCCACCTCCGCCAGGAACTTCTCGGCCCGGCCCCCGCGCAGGGTGGCCGCGGCGCGACCCCGGTGGGTGATGACGACGGAGTCGTCCCGGTGGCGTTCGTACGTGAATCCGTGCGGCTTGGGCATACCGCGGAGCCTGCCCCGCCGAGGGCGGGGCGGGCAACGGGTTTACCGGCGGCCCGGGCGGGCCCGGCTCAGCCGCCCGTCACGCGGCGCGGCAGCCCCAGCGGGTTGGCCTCGCGCAGCTCCGCCGGGAGGAGGGCGTCCGGGACCGACTGGTACGCCACCGGGCGGAGCCAGCGCTCGATCGCGGCCCCGCCGACCGAGGTGGAGTGGGAGGTCGCCGCCGGGTACGGACCGCCGTGGTGCTGGGCCGGGGCCACCGCGACCCCGGTCGGCCAGCCGTTGACCACGATCCGCCCCGCCAGGCCCGTGACCTGCTCGATCAGCTCCGCGGCCGGGCCGGCCGCGCCCTCGGTCTCGGCGGCCGACAGCTGGAGGGTGGCGCTCAGGTTCCCGGAGAGCAGCCCGAGCACCGCGCCCGCCTCGCGCGGGTCGGCGTACCGTGCGACGACGGTGACCGGGCCGAAGCACTCCTCCAGCAGGACCTCGTACGCCCCGCCCTCCAGCAGGCGCCGCGCCGGCACGGTCAGGTACCCCGCCCCGACGGTGTGCTCCCCGCCCGAGCCCGGGGTGACCGGAGAGTCGACTCCGGACAGCGCGGCCCGCTCGTGGACCCCCGCGATGAAGTTCTCCCGCATCCGGTGGTCGAGCAGCACCCCCGGCTCGGTTTCGCCGAGGGCCTTGCCCAGCGCTCCGGCGAGCCGATCGCCGTCCGCGCCCTCGGGGACCAGCACCAGGCCGGGCTTCACGCAGAACTGACCGACCCCGAGGGTGACCGATCCCGCGAGCCCGCCGCCGATCTCCTCGGCGCGCTCGGCGGCCGCCGCCGGGGTGACCACGACGGGGTTGAGGGAGCCGAGTTCGCCATGGAAGGGGATCGGCACCGGCCGCGCGGCGGCCGCGTCGAACAGGGCCCGTCCGCCCCGGATGGAACCGGTGAACCCGGCGGCCGCCACCAGCGGGTGGCGGATCAGGGCCAGACCGGCGTCGAACCCGTGGACCACGCTCACCACATCGGCCGGGAGGCCGGATTCGACCGCCGCCCGGCGCAGCAGCGAGGCGCACAGCTCGGAGGTGGCCGGGTGGTCGGGGTGCGCCTTGACGACCACCGGGCAGCCGGCGGCGAGGGCGCTCGCGGTGTCCCCGCCCGGGACGGAGAAGGCCAGCGGGAAGTTGGAGGCGGCGTACACCGCGACCACGCCGAGCGGCACCTTGTAGCGGCGCAGTTCGGGGCGCGGCGGGCTGAGGGAGGGGTCGGCGCGGTCGATGCGGATGTCGAGGTACGCGCCCTCGTCCACGGCGTCGGCGAAGGCGCGCAGCTGGCCGGTGGTGCGCGCGAGCTCGCCGGTGAGCCGGCCGGGGCCGAGCGCGGTCTCCGCGTCTGCGGCCTCGATGACGTGGGCGACGGACTCGTCGAGCAGCGCGGCGGCGGCCCGCAGGAAGGCGGCGCGGGCGGTGGCGTCGGCGAGCGCCCCGCGGGCCGAATGGGCGGCCCGTACGGTTTCGTCCACCTCCTGGGATGTGGCCTCCACCGCAACCTGTTCGCGCTGCTTCCCGGTGCGGGGGTCCACACTCCAGACTGGTGTCGTTGTCATGACCCGCTGCCTCCTGGATCGTTCAGTATTCTGAACGCCGTTCCGGTGGATGAATGATCACATCTGCTGCGGACTCTATTTCCGCGTCCCGCGCGTGACAAGGGGCGATCGGACGCGACCAGAGGCGACCAGAGGGGAAGCGCGCCCATGACGACGACCGAGGCGGGGCCCCCGGCACAGACGGCGGCGGTCAAATCGGCGGTGCGGACCGTCCTGCTCCTGGAGCACTTCGCGGCCCGGCCCGGACTGCACAGCCTGGCCGACATCCAGAACGACCTCTCCCTGCCCAAGTCCAGCCTGTACATGCTGCTGCGCACCCTGGTGAACCTGGGATGGGTGGAGACGGACGCCACGGGCACGCGGTACGGCATCGGCGTACGGGCCCTGCTCGTCGGCAGTTCGTACATCGACGGCGACGAGGTCGTCGCCGCCGCCCGACCCACCCTGGACCGGCTCTCCGACGACACGACGGAGACCATCCACCTCGCCCGGATGGACGGGACGAGCGTGGTGTACCTGGCCACCCGGCAGTCCCAGCACTACCTGCGGCCCTTCACCCGGGTCGGGCGGCGGCTGCCCGTGCACTCGACGGCGCTCGGCAAGGCGCTGCTGGCCACGCACACGGACGAAGAGGTACGAGGACTGCTGCCGCGGCGGCTGGAGGCCGTCACCGAGCACACCGTCACCGACCGGGAACGGCTCATCGAGGAGCTGGCGCTGGTCCGCGAGCAGGGGTACGCGGTGGACCGGGAGGAGAACACCCTCGGGCTGCGCTGCTTCGGGGTGGCGATTCCGTACCGGACCCCGGCCCGGGACGCGGTGAGCTGCTCGGTGCCGGTGGCCCGGCTGACGCCGGGGCACGAGCAGGTCATCAAGGCGGCGCTGTTCGAGGCGCGGGACCGGCTGTCGGTGGTGACGCGCCGCATGTGAGGCGGTGGAGGGGGTGGTTCCTCCCCCGCTCGGGGGAGGAGGTTCCCCTTGGAGGGGGAGGTGGCGGGGCGGCGATCACGGGACCGTTGGGTCATGACCACACGAGCAGTTCACCCGACGCGCGCCGCGCAACCGCAGCGGCAGCCGCAACCGCAGCGGCAGCCGCAGCAGCCGGCCCCTGGTCCGGGGGCCGGGAGGCAGATCCTGCGGGCGGCGGCCCTGGCCGCCACCGTGCCGTACCTGGTGCTCAAGACCGCCTGGCTGGCGGGGAGTCGGATCGGGATACCGGACGGCAGCGTGCTGCTGGACCCGGAGCCGTTCCTCATCGCGGCGAACGCGGTCACGGTGGCCATGGACGCCTGCGTGATCCTGCTCGCGCTGGTGCTCACCCGGCCCTGGGGAATACGGGTGCCGGCCTGGCTGCTGACCGTCCCGGTGTTCGTGGCCACCGGGCTGCTGTCCCCGATCGTCATCGGGTTCCCGGGCCAACTGCTCATACTCCTGCTCGGTTTCGGGGAGGCGCCCGCCGCGAAGGCGATGCGCGAGCCCTTCCTGGACCCCTGGGTGTTCAACGTCGTCTACACCGGATTCGCGATCCAAGGACTCGCCCTGGCCGGGCTGTTCGTGCCCTATGCGCGGGAGCGCTGGGGCCGGCGGTGGCAGGGCGTGCTCGGCCGCGGGCTGCCGTCGTCCACGGGGGTGGTGGCGGCAGCCGCGGCAGCGGCCGGCCTCGCGGTCGCGGCGGTGCACGCCTACTGGGCCCTCGGGGGTACGGCCGGGCTGGGGGCCGAGCGGGCGGCGCTCTCGTCGGAGACGGCCGTGGTGACCGCGATCCACGGGGCGTGCGCGCTCGCCGCCGGAGTGGGGGCACTGCTGCTGGCCCGCGGCGGGGCGCTCCGGGCGCGGTGGCCGCTCGGCCTCGCCTGGATCGGTGCGGGGGCCGCCCTGAGCTGGGGGACGTGGATGCTGGTCGTCTCGGGAGGACCGCAGCTCGACGGTGGGGAAGGTCCGCCGGCGGCAGCCCTGTTGACCTACGCTGGCCAGATGATCACCGGAACGCTCGCGGGCGCGGTCCTCACCCGGTTCCTCATATCCCGCCGCGAGGGGTGATGCGCGAGGGCCTGGGCAGGCTGCTGGGGGCGCGGGCCCGGCTGCGCTGGGTGCACCTGATCCTGGGCGGGGCCCTGCTGATGCCGTACTTCCTCGTCGCCGTGGTGGGGGTCGGCATGGCGGCCGGCGGGGTCAACGCCCTCGACTCCTTCCCGCTGGCCTTCGCCTCCTACGCCGCCGCCCTGCCGCTCGCCGCGGTCACCGCGGTCTTCGGGTTGGTGCGGCCGCTGTCGGTGGCGGCCGTCCGGACCATGTGCGGGGTGCCGGGGGACCGGCTGGCCGACGGGCCCGCGAGGTCCTGGGCCGCCCGGGGCCGGACCTCCGCCTGGTGGACCCTGCACCTGGGGGTCGGCGCGTTGGTCAGCGGGATGTCGCTCGCGGTGCCGCCGATGGGGATCGTGCTGATCTCACTGCCGCTCGTGAACGGGATGCTGGACGCCCGGCTCGAGCTCGGCCCGTTCGTCACGGACGCGGACCCCTACGTCGCGCCGCTGCTCGGGATCGGCCTGCTCGCCGGGGTGGTCCTGTGCGCCGCCGGGGCCGGGGCGCTGCTGGCCCGGCTGGCGCCCGTACTGCTCGGGCCGACGGCGGCGGACCGGCTGGCGGCGGCCGAGGAGCGGGCCGCGGACCTGGCCGTGCGCAACCGGCTGGCCCGGGAGCTGCACGACGCGGTCGGGCACGCGCTGAGCGCCGTCACCCTCCAGGCGGTCGCCGCCCGGCGGGTGCTGGAGCGCGACCCCGACTTCGTCCGGGAGGCGCTGGCCGCCATCGAGGACACCACCCGGCGGACGGTGGGCGAACTGGACGCCGTACTGGGCCTGCTGCGCGACGGGGACCCGACCCGGCCGGACGCCGCACCCGCCCCGACCCTGGCCGCCGACCTCGACGGGCTGCTGGCACGCACCCGGGCGGCCGGCACCACGATCACCGCCCACCAGGACCCCGGGCCCGCCCGGGACTGGGAGCAGCTCCCGGCGATCGCCTCCCGCGAGGCGTACCGGATCGTCCAGGAGGGCCTCAGCAACGCACTGCGCCACGGCGCGGGGCCGGTGGAGCTGTGGATCCGCGTACAGAAGGGGCGGCGCCCCCGACAGGAAGGCGCACATCGTGAACTGGAGATCACCATGACCAATCCGCCCGCCGCGCCCGACGGCCGGGAGCCCCGCACGACCGGGGGCCGGGGCCTGAGCGGTGCGGCCGAACGGGCCGCGCTGCTCGGGGGCCGCATCGAGGCGGGCCCGCACGAGGGCCGTTGGCGGCTGACGGCCGTCCTCCCGCTGGGGGAGGAGGCCCGATGACCGGGCCGAGCCGGCCCCCGCTGCGCATCGTGCTCTGCGACGACGAGCGGATGGTGCGCACCGCCCTACGGGTCATCCTCGAAGCCGAGCCCGACCTGGAGGTCGTCGGCGAGGCGGCCACCGGGGCCGAGGCCGTCCCGCTGGTCCGCTCGCTGGCCCCCGACGTGGTGCTGATGGACGTGCGGATGCCCGAGATAGACGGGATCCGGGCCACCGAGAAGATCCTCGCCACCATGTCGGAGCCGCCCCGGATCGTGGTCGTCACCACCTTCGAGAACGACGCCTACGTCTACGACGCGCTGCGGGCGGGCGCCTCCGGGTTCCTCCTCAAGCGCGCCGACCCCGACGAGCTGGTCGGCGCGGTCCGGCTCGTGGCCCGCGGTGACTCGCTGCTCTTCCCCGCCGCCGTCCGCGCCCTCGCCGCCGCCCAGGCGCCCGGAACCCCGCCCGGCGTGGCGCCCTGGGTGTCCCGGCTCACCGAGCGGGAGGCCGACGTGCTGCGTCTGATGACCACCGGACTGTCCAACCACGAGATGAGCGAACGCCTCGGGGTCGGCCCGCAGACGATCAAGACGTATGTCGCGGCGGTCCTCGCCAAGACGGGCTCCCGCGACCGCACGCAGGCGGTCATCGCGGCGTACGAAGGGGGCTTCATCATGAGGAAAAGCTGAGAACTCGGCCACAATCGGGGCAGAGCGGAACGGCCGGCACGGCTGGGACGTCCTTCTGGGGGATGAACAAAACGATCAGGCGTGCGTCGGTCTTCTGTCTGCTCCTGGTGCTGGCCCTGCTGGTCCGCGTCACCTGGGTGCAGGCATACCAAGGCCAGGCCCTCGCAGACGACGAGCACAACCGACGGAACCTCATCGGGCAGTACGAGAACCCGCTGGGCAACATCATCGTGGGCGGGGAGGCGATCACCGGCTCGACGAAGACGGGCGGCAAGGACTTCGGGTACAAGCGGACCTACACCGACGGCCCCCTCTACGCGCCGATCACCGGGTACAGCTCCCAGGCCTACGGCACGAGCATGTTGGAGGGCATCTACAAGAACGTCCTCAACGGCTCCGACAGCCGGCTGAAGACGATGATGGACACGCTCACCAACAAGCGGGCCGCCCCGGGCAACGTCCTGACCACCATCGACAAGGACGTGCAGAAGGCCGCCTACGACGCGCTCCAGGGCAAGCAGGGCGCCGCCGTGGCCATCGACCCGGCGACGGGCGAGATCCTCGCGGTGGTGAACAACCCCTCCTTCGACCCCGGCCGCATCACCGGCGCCAATGACAAGCAGGCCTGGCAGGAGCTCTCCGCAGACAAGGGCAAGGCCATGGAGAACGTGGCGCTGCGCAAGCCGCAAGCACCCGGCTCCACCTTCAAGCTGGTCACCCTGGCGGCGGCGATCGAGAACGGCCTCGTCGGCAACCTGGACCAGCCGACGGGCATCCCCGACCCGTACACGATCCCCGGCACCCGCACCCAGCTGCCCAGCGAAGCGGGCTCGGCCGCCTGCGACAACGTCTCGGCGCGCACCGCGCTGCGGCTGTCCTGCAACAACGTCTTCGCGGAGCTCGCGTACAAGCTCGGCCAGGACAAGATGCGCGCCATGGCCGAGAAGCTCGGCTTCAACACGCAGATCGACACCCCGGTCCGCACCAACCCGCCGAGCAAGTACCCGTCGAAGAAGATGTCCGTCGACCAGGTCGCGCAGACGGGTATCGGCCAGTTCGACGTGCAGGCCACCCCGCTCCAGATGGCGATGGTGACGGCCGCGATCGAGAACGGCGGCAAGCTCGTCGCCCCGCACATGGTCTCCGAGGTCACCGACGCGGGCGGCAACGTGCTGGAGAGCTTCAAGGACCCGAAGTCCCAGCAGGTCATGAGCGCGAAGACCGCCTCGATGATCCGTGACGCCATGAAGACGGTCGCCACCGAGGGCGGTGGCAAGCCGGCCCAGGTGTCGGGCGCCGAGGTGGGCGGCAAGACGGGTACCGCCCAGCGAGGCGTCAACAACAGCCTCGCCCCGCTCGCCTGGTTCACCTCGTACGGAAAGACGAGCGGCAAGCAGATCGCCGTGGCCGTGGTGATCGAGAACTCCGACACCGACCGCTCCGAGATCGGCGGCGGCAAGCTGGCCGCCCCCATCGCCCAGAAGATGATGGAGGCATGGCTCAAGAAGTAGCCGTGGCCGGGGGGCGTGCCGCGGCGACGCGCCGGGAACCGACACGGGGCCCGGCGCGTTTCCCCTGCCATGATCAGGACCGCGCAACCCGCCGACCTCGACGCCATCGCCGCCCTCCACACCAGGGCCCGGGCCACCTACTACCAGGGCCACATCCCGGAGCAGGCCTACTCCGGCGACGCGGAGCTCACGCGGACCCGAGAGGCCTGGTCGCGGGCCGTCGCCCGGCCCGCCGCCGAGGGCGGGGTGTTCTGCGCCGAGCAGGACGGCGAGGTCACCGGGGTCGCCGCCTTCCTGACCGCGGACGGCGAGACCACCCTGACCCAGCTCCACGTCGACCCGGTCCACTGGCGCCGGGGCACCGGCGCCGCTCTGCACGCCGCCTGCCTCGACGCCTGGCGCCGGGCCGGAATCGGCAGGGTCCGCCTCGAGGTGTACGAGCGCAACCTGCGTGCCCAGGCCTTCTACGCCCGCCACGGCTGGCTCCCGGCCCCGGCCCCGGCCACCGGCCGCACCGGCTCCCACCGCACCCTCTGGCTCACGGTGTCGCCGCCGTCCGGGGAATGAGACGATTCCGCGAGTGGTTGAAGCTCAAACAGTTCACACGCAAACGAGTGCTGCGTACCCCGAGCCGGAGAGAAGAAGGAACATGCGCGTCGAGATCTGGAGCGACATCGCCTGCCCGTGAACCAAGGGAACCCCAGCTTAGCGCGGGGGCGTTGACCTGCGGGGATGAACGTGAAGAACCCCCGCCCACGCGCCATGGGGAAGCGCACGGACGGGGGCGGACTCAGCCCTACAGGGCCGCGCTCAGCCTCTCGCAGACCTCGGCACTCGTAGGCCGGTCAGCGGGTGAACGGCTGAGCATGTGGGGGATGAGCGAGCCCAGTACTCCGGGCACGTTCACGGGGCGGTGAGGGCCCGCCACGATGGCTTGCCGTTGAACGTCCCGGGGGGCGTCGTCCGGGTAGGCCACGTGCCGCCATCCCGTCGCGCTGATGAACAGGGCCGCTCCCAGCGCGTACACATCGGATTCCTGCGTCGGGGTAGCCGTGCCTGACTCCAACACGCTGGCCGAGATTTCCGGCGCTTCGTAGTGGACGAGACAGCCCCGGTACGGGAAGTCATAGGCACGGGGAATTTGCCCTCCGATGGACAGCGCAAGATCGATCAGAAACGCGCCGCCTACCTCACCCAGGAGGAAATGCGCGGGCTGTACATCCCCGTGTACCCATCCCATCCCGTGCAGCCCCGACAGGGCCACAGCGCACGACATTGCTTCTCCGAGGTTCGGCTGAGCTTCCCCGTCCCGGCAGGGTGCCCACCGGTCATAGAGGCTGTCTCCTTGCCGCCACGGCTGAGCGCCCCACGTCCCATGCTCCCACTCCCCGCTGAAGATCCGCTCATGGGTGAGCTGTCGCAGAACGGCGGCTTCGCGGGCAGGGGCAAGCGCGGTCCACGCGTGCGTACGGCTCGGGTAGCCGACCTTTACCGCGTAGGGCCCGGCTTCTGTCTTGACCTTCCATACGGACGACCCGCGCCGGTTGAGCACCAGTTCGGCGGGGCCTGGATTGAGGAGTTGCAGCGCACCGTCCGGCGGGCTGTACGGACCATCGAAAATCATCCTTCACCTTCCAACGGCGAGGCCGATTCCCGCAGTTGAGAACCGGCCCCACCATCACCAGTACGGGTCAGCCGGCCGTCAGGCGGCCCGGTAGTCGCGCCCGCAGTCAGAGTCGCACTGCGCTGCGTTCTCGCCGTTCACGGTCCACAGCGAGTCCAGCACCATGAAGCCGTTGGCCTTGATTGCGTGCGCGGTCGCCTGCACCTCCTCCAGGACCCGGCCGCCACCACCGGGGCGCGGGTTGTGCTCCAGGAACCGGCCCGCGTACTTCTCGGAGAACTCGCGGTAGTCGGCGGTGTGCAGGATGAACGAGTGCAGCGCGCCGTCCACGTCGTCGCTCGGGACCATCTTCACCGTGGCCGTGCCGACCGTGGCGAGGAACGCGAGTGCCTGATCCGTGGCCCGCTCCGCCTTGTCGCGGTCGTAGCCGAAGTGGGTCACGGTGAACTCGGCGATGCTGTCGAACAGATCCGAGCTGACCAGCGTGCGGCCGGTCTTGAGGTCGTTCGCGGTTGCCGTCATGGCTGTGCCTCCTTGTAGTGGATGAGCTGTTCCGCAGCGCGCCGAACGAGGACGGGAGCCGCATGCCATATCGCCGCCTCCCACTCCCGGGCCTCCCGCTCCGCGAGGATCTCCACCAATCCGGCGTTGATCACCGCGCGCTGTTCCGGGGTGAAGCTGGGGGCCCGTCTCACATCCGCTCCCTTATCCGCTGGCTCGTGTTGGCGATGACCACTGCGGCGCTGAGGGCGTCCGACTGGTGGGCGGGTTCCAGGCTCTCCGGGTCGGCCTCCCACTCCCGGCCACCGTTCAGCGGGCGGAGTTGGTAGCGCGGCCCCACGTGACCCACGACGCGACCTACGCGGCCCGTGGAGGCGTCCAGCGCCGTTTCCCCCGCCTCCCAGTCCCGGGGGTGCTCACGTGCGCTCTCAGGGCTGCTCATGGCTGCACCTCTCGTGCTCGTTCGGCTGCTCACAGAAGGCAACCGCGTAACCACAGGGGAGAGGTACCGTTGCGACACAGCGAGGACTTAAGAGCTTTAAGCGGCTTGAAGACGCGGGGAGTTGATGACCGGTGGCCAGCCCCAACGAGACACTTGCCCGACTACACCGGGAAACCGGCTGGACGCTGCGCCAGTTCGCCCAAGAGGTCAACAAGTTGGGGACTGAGCGGGGAACGCCCCTCAAATACCGCGAACCCTCGGTGCACCAGTGGCTCAACGGGCACATGCCGAAAGAGGCCGTCCGCCCGCTGATCTTGGAAGCGCTGGCCCGAAAACTCGGACGCCCCATCACGCACAGCGAAGCGGGATTCCCGCCCCCTCCCGCCGAAGAGTCCAGCGCGCTCCCCAGTACCGTGGAAGGACTGCTAGACCTGGGGAGGGCAGACATGGACCCATCGCGCCGGAGTGTGCTCGGAGTAGGTCTCTTCTCTGTCGCCCTCACCGTGCCCAATTGGCCGGACGTGGTCGGACGAATGGAAGCCGCCCACAAGGGCGAGACTCAGCGCATCGGAATGTCTGACGTGCAATCGGTCATCGCCATGACTGAACGCCTCTCAGACATTGATGACCAATTCGGTGGCAGGACGGCACGGCCGATGGCTGCCGCCTACATGGTCAACACGGTGGCCCCGTATCTGCGCGCTGACGCACCGGACAATGTCCGCAAAGCGATGATGGCCGCCGCATCGGATCTCTCATACCTCACGGGCTGCATGGCCGTGGATGAGGGCGTGCACGGAATGGCTCAGCGCTACTACCTGAAAGCGCTTGAACTCGCTGGGGCATCCGAGGATCACCTAACGTTCTGCACCACGCTCCGGGGTATGAGCGTTCAGGCCGTAGACCTCGGGCATGGGGCCCAAGCATTGCGCCTCGCTGATGCCGCTGCTGCCGCTTCCCCGCAGGCCGGTCCCCGAATGCGCGCTTTCCTCGCCGGACAGCAGGCACACGCAGCCGCGCAAGAGGGAAACAAGCGCATGGCCCTACAGCGCATTCGGGAGGCTGAAACGGCCATGGAAAAGGCCGAGTCGCAGTCCAAGACTTTCGGGTCTTACAATCCTTCCTCGCTGGCGTACCACGTCGGTCAAGTCCGGTACCAGCTCGGGGATTTGGCCGGCTCGGTCGAATCATTCAAGGAATCAAACCGACTGCGACCCAGCACCTTTCGACGGACAACCATTCGCTACCTGTCCATGCTGGCCGAACGTCAACTAGAAGTTGGCCACTTGGAGGCAGCCTGCGAGACATGGGAGGGCGTGCTGGAAATATATCCCCTGGTGCAGTCTGGGCAGTGCGACCGCAGCATTGTGACCATGCATAGCCTCATCCGCCCGTATCTGAAGAACCGTGCAGCGCGCGATCTGTTTGAGCGGGCTCGACTAGTTACCCCGCCGCAACTCCTGACACAGTAACTCGAAAGTGGGTAGCATTCCGATATGGCAACATGTATCGAGTGTGAAGCAGAATTCGACGTCGCAGACGCGCGAAGGAAGTACCATTCGGAGCCTGATGTAGCAGAGGATGAGTATGACGAGCTGCATGGCGGGGAGTGGTGCGCAGATTGCGCTGCGGTTCGAGCCGAAGGGCTGGCGAACGTCGGTATCGCGAATCTCATGATGATGGGCGAAGTGGAATACGACGACGACCACGTGCAGAAGTATCTGTAGGTGATTAAGAAACGCCGATAGCCCCAGACCCGGCCACCATCAGGCAGCGGGTATGGGGCTATAGCTCTTGCGGCAATTGTGAGATGCCCGCGCAAACACTCTCAGTTGCGGCGCTAGCTTTTTCCCTCCCTGCCGGTCGACTTCAGGGCCGGGAGGGGGTCACCCCCCAGGGGGTAGGGAGGAGCAGCGGAAATCAGAACGGCGGAGCGTCCTTCGTCTTCGGTTTCACCTTCTCGGCAGCCCATCCGCCCGGCTGGTTCTTAGCCGTTTCTCTGTTGTGGCAAGCAACGCACAACGGCCTCAAGTGCTTTGGTGTATCAGGCAATGCCTCACCCCTTGCCAGCAGTTGCTTACGGCTCAGTGGCCAATGGTCTGCGACCGTCGCATGCCGACTACACAGCACGCACCATGGATTCGCGTACAGGTAAGCCTTTCGCTTTCGCTGCCACCCAACGTCATAACCGCGCTTGCTCGCTGATCCTCGCTGCTGCTCTCTCTGCCTCTTGTGTTCAGCGCATGGACCTCCATCCGTCAGTTCGCTGCAACCAGGCTGAGTGCATGGCTTCTTGGGCTTTCTGGGCATGGCTACTCCGGTAGGTCTGTAGGCCGACGCGGGTCGGGCTGGTCATAGCGACAGCGAAGGGGGAAGGCGTCCCGGAGCGGGGCATCACACCAGGTCAGCGGGGGGTGGCAGGCTGAGCCGGCGAGACTGGGGGTTTTCAGAACGGAAGGGCCGTGCCGATGGCAGCGAACACCACCAGGGGCACGACCCTTCCCGCTGTCATTCGCTGAGTGCCTGCCATGCCTTGTAGCAGGCCAGGCACATGGATTTGCGGTAGCCCGGATAGTCCGGCCTGATTCCCCGGGCGATCAACTCTGCGCGCGTCAGCGGATACCAGACAGACGCAACGGCACCGGTCTCTGTGCTGTACGGCGCCCGGGGGCACAGCTCACAGAAAGGACTCACGCCCCTCACAGCAATACCGGTGGGTCTATTGGGTCACCGGCGGCGTCGTAAGGGGTTTGATCAATCACGACGCGCTGACGGTTCCGAACAATGGTGGTGACGCCCCGAGGCACGCGGGAACCGTGATAGTCAGCGGGGCACCGATCAGACCAAGCGGGCGAGCCGTCCGGCAGTCGGGGAAAGTACGGGTACGTACCGCCCGGCCCCGGGTCCAGAGCGTCATGCGCCATCGGGCACCGTCCATGCAGCCTCAAGCGCCTCGGAAAGGTCAGCGGCATGACGGGAGGCCGCACCAGAAATCGCATTCTCAAGCTGGCCAGCAATCATCATGTCACGCACCGAAAGCTCACGGGCGAAGGTGTCATCAGGGTGCTGGCCATGTAGCCGGAAAAACGCGCCTCGTGCATAGAGTCGAATAGCATTGCGCTTCGCGCGGTTCACCCAGAAAACAGCGATGGCGGAAATTGGGTCAGCGCCCTCGTAAACAGCGTCGGCGGCAGACTTCGAGCCGACCGCCAGGAGTTCAGCATCAAGCGACTCCCACTGATCCAGAAACGCGGCATCCTTCTCGCGCTGGTGTGCATCGCGCTCAGCAGCCCTCTGAGCAGCCTTCTCGGCTTCGGCGGACTCTAGGGCGGATAGCTTCGCTGCGGCAGCCTCAGCGGCCTTACGGGCATTCTCAAGGGGAGTCATGGATCAGGCTCCATATCCGCGCGCAATGCGCTGGGCAGGGGTCAGGTGATCGCCGGACGGCGAAGGCTCAGGCTTGGAGGGCTGGACGCCTAGTTGATCGGCGGCGCTGCGGGCAATCTGCGAATAGCCCATCGTCATTCGCGTCGTGGGGGTCAGCTGAATGCCCTTTGCCTCAGCGGCTCGAAGGTGGGACAACTCGGCGTCAAGTTCCTCGCTGGCCACAGATGCCAGCGACTCAATGTGTCGGCGCATTCGCTCTGGGTCGCGCTTCTCAACAATTTGGTTCTTGCGCATGTACCAGGGGGTATCGGTCATCGGTCATTCCTTATGGGTTGGAGAGGCCCCGCTGAAGCTGATTGCCAACGGGGATGGGGAAAGGGCAGGAGAATCAGGTACTCAGGTGGCAGCGTCGGACTGATCGAAAATTCCGGGGCCAGCCGTGGTCTCTGGGTCGCCCATTAGGCGAATACCGGTGTAGACCCAGCCCTTACTTTTGCGCCGGAGTTCTTCGACCTTTCCGCTATCGAGTAGATGCCGTTTCACGCTGGACGGGCTGAACTTCGCCGACTTGTCGCCGTTGTTGTCCCGCCACATCTTCAACTCAGCATTGAACGAGGAACGGCCGACTTCCCCGCCCTCGGAGTAGTCGAAGAGTTCGCCCACCAGGTCCTTAAGCGGGTCGACGCTGTCTTTGTGGTGTTCCGTGGCTTGAATGACACTAAGTGTGTCCTTCAATCCCTCGGCGTAATAGCGCGTTGCTCCGCGAACAACCCATGCGGCAACCCCTTCGGCTTCCGGCCCCTGAATGGACGGCTCAAGGTCCGGGTCTCGCCGGTCAGCGAAAGACTGGCCAAACAGAATGGCCTTAGTGCGGGCCCACAGAGCGGCACCGCCGGCTGAAAACTCAGGCAAATGGTTTGTGGCCAGCACGATGGTGAAAGTCGGCTCATACGAGAAGACCTTGCCCATGAGGTGACGCGTGCTGATCCGATCCCCGCCGCTGAAATTCTTGAGTAGCGCCGTGTTCATCGGAGTGCCCGGGTTGCCTTCCTGCGCAACAACCATCCGTGCACCCCGAAGTCCGGCAATCTGTTCAGTGTGGGGAGCCTGCCCCCGAACGTTCTCAAACAGCGAGAACTCAACTTCACGAACGATGTCAGCGCCGAACACTCTTTGCATGGTCCGAACGGTGGTGCCTTTTCCGTTCCGGCCGTGTGCGCCGTACCAAACACCTAGGGCATGCTCGCGGACTTCGCCCGTCACGCAATACCCCAAAAAGGTCTGGAAATACCGCTGAAGCTCCGTGTCGTCTGGGAAGACCTCTTCGACAAACCGGAGCCAGCGCGGTGCATCGGCGTCAGGCGCGTAGTTGACCCGCGCGCACTGCGTGAGCATGTCTGCCGGATCATGGCACTTCATTTCTCCGGACCGTAGATCCACAGTGCCGTTGGGGAAAGTCAGCAGATGTCGCCGGGCGTCCAAGTTGTCAACGGTCGCGTGGAACTCCCGAAGTACGCTCATCTCGGCAACGATTGCCCGGCGCTGGAAATTCACAAGCATTTTGCTCATAGCCGCTGACGCCCACGACGTATCACCGGGCGAATCAACAATGCGCCTGGCGAGCACAGCAACGGCGTCCGTGATTGCCTGCATAGCCGCCCCGTCGTTGCCGGTAGCTTCCCAGACAATGCCATTCCAGCGATACCAGCCAACATGCTCAACGTGCTTGAGCCGGTCCGCACAATGATCAGCAACGAACTTCGCGAAGTTCACGTGCAGCACGTCGTTACTTACATCGAGCCGTGCGCGTTGCTTAGCCCAGTACGCGTCATCGAGAATCATGGCCACTCCCCTTAGTCGAGAAAGGCGGCAGCGGAAGCGGCAGCACGATCGGCACGGATCTTCGCCGTCTTGACGGCCGGGAGTTCCTCACCATTGCCTGCGTACAGGTCGCGCTTGAAGTTGGAGGCATCTGCCGTAGCAGCGGCCAGCGCGAGCGTCGCGTGAACCTGTGCCTGTGCGGAAAGTCGCGCTGCCTCTTCGTCGCTGACCAGGCACATGTCTGCGCCGCTCAGCTTGTTGTACGTCGTGCGTGTTGCTTCCGCCATCAGCTGTTCAGCGCGCTCGTAGTGCTCATAACCGTTCAAGGTCGCCGTCCTTTTGGGTAAAGAAAAAGCCCCCGGTTCGTACCTGGTCTCACACGCTGCGTGGACGGCGAAATCCGCAGCGATGAAACCGGTACGAGACCGGGGGCTTAGTTAAGGGGGTGCGCCGCAGCGCATGACCGGGA
Organism: Streptomyces sp. NPDC059874; assembly: GCF_042731135.1. Lineage (NCBI taxonomy): Bacteria > Bacillati > Actinomycetota > Actinomycetes > Kitasatosporales > Streptomycetaceae > Streptomyces > Streptomyces sp. NPDC059874. Next base: position 60,058 of record NZ_JBHWJY010000028.1, on the reverse strand, counting down.
TGCTGGATTCGCCGTCCAACCGGTCTCGAAGGGGGTTAGGGAGTCAATTGCCTCCGCATGGAGGTGCGACTCGTATTGTCCCTTCTCTGTATATCTAGTGAGTCGATTGCCTGTGGGCCGGCTGTCAAGTGTCGCTCGCAGCGGTGGTGTCGAAAAAGCTTGCACCTGTAGAGAGTTCCCATACGCGTATAGAGGGTCTTCTCAGGTGTCAGGAATTTTGGCACCAACTCCCGTGGGCCTACCCGCTGTTCCCGAGGGCGTGAAGCGCCACGTGCCCGCCTGAGTGCCTACGAGCCGCCTGTCCGGGTTTCCCCTGTCGGCAACCCGGAAAGCCCTCAGGGGGCCTGCTGAGAGCACAAGACAGCCCCCGCCGGTCAGTAACTCAGACGGGGGCATCAATGGGAGGTGTCAGCGCTCAGCAGGAACGTCCGTCTCCATCGCGCTGCGGACCGCATCGGCGGAGTCAAAGCCGTTGCTGTAGCCCCACAGGGCAAGGTCCGTGATGACATCCGTGAGCGCAACTGAGTCCATCGGCCCGCCGGTCATTTCGACGTAACGAGACATGATCTGCTCAGCGCGCGTAAGAGCGTCGGTCATGGTGCATCCCTTCATCGGTGCGGCTACCTGTGCGCCGCCTTCGCAGGGGGTTAGAGAGTCGGTTGCCTGTGGGCAGCGGAGAGCCCCCGGCATCCCGTGAGGGACACCAGGGGCTCTTTTCTGGGCTTACTGCTTCCGCCGCTCCTCCCACCCATCCCATGCGGATTCTTCTGCCGGATTCACGCTGTCGTCTCGCCAGTGCGGTTCCAGCCGGTCAAGAATCGGCGTGCGGTCTCCCCGGAACTTCGGCGGAGTCAGCGTGATCCCTCGCAATGCCGCCTTGAGTAGTGCGCGTTGTCCGCCGATTCCGGCGTCTTGCCAAAGTTCAGCAAGTGACTGCGGGTCCATCAGCGGGGAAAGGTCGGCCTCCCGTGAAAGATCTGCCAGTTCGGATTTGAGCTCTGCGATTTGTGCTGCCACTTGTTCGCGCAGGCGGTCGTACTTCTCTTCGTCCATCCGGCCGAACACAAAGAACTCCTTCTCCAGCTTCATTTCTCTGCCGACGGCCGACTCAAGGGCCGCATTGACATGAGCCTTGCGTGCATCCTTTTCCGGGTCGGAGTACGCCAGCCAGTCTTTTGCAATGGCGTGGATTGTGGGTGATTCGGGAGAAAGGTGGAGCACGTGGTTAAGCCACATGACTTCAGCGGCAGCGTCAACGCGCTTCCGGTCAGTAGAGACTCCCTTGCAGGATGATTCCCCTTCGACCTGTCGGGCGTAGCACCTGTAATTAATTCCGCCGTTCGCCATGGGGCCATTGCACAGCCCGCAGCGAAGTGTTCCGGAGAGAAGGGCGACGACTTCCCGCTTTCCACGCGTTCGGTCACCAATGCTGGTCCCCTTTTGTGCACGCTCGGCGAGGATGGCATTGATCTTCACATGTTCAGCGAACGATATGACCCCCTCCCCGCATGCGATAGGGCTACCGGCCCTGTCAAGTAGGGGAGTTCCGCCTCTGTGGTACTTGCCCACGTCCTTACCGTTCTTGTCCAGCATCTTTTCCCGATTAGCCACCAGTCCGGCCCACGTGACGGAGTGCGCAAGGCTGATGATTCCGGGGCCGGTCCACTTCTTACCGTGACGGGTCAGGATTCCCTCGCCGTTCAGTGTGTTGGCAATCCATCCGGGCGTTTTGCGGTCAAGCAAGTACCCAGCGATCCGGCGCGCTGTGCGGTATTCCCGGGGGTTGTGGGTCAGCTTCCCTGTGCCTTGCGGCGAATGGAGACCGTATGGCGCGACTCCTCCCGTCCAGCGTCCGTCAGCCTTATTGGCGTCGATGCCGTTCTTCGTGAAGGTGCTGATATCAGCTGCCTGGTCGCGGGCTTGCTCGCTGAAGATTGTCAGAACGAGGCGATTATTTCGTGAGTCCATGCCCTCAGCGACGGAGAAGATGCGGGCTTCCCGCTCTTCGAACTTGTCGAGCAACAGGCCAACTTGCCCTGATCCTCTGCGCGAAAGGCGGCTGATCTTGAAGACGTACAGAGTCTTGGACAGACCGGCGTCCGCGATTGCGGCTGTGGCCTTCTCGAATTCCTCGCGCCTGACATACGATTTGCTAGCGCTCTTCTGCTCAAACCAGACGTGCCGGATCCGCTTTCCCTCGCGCATGGCGTGAGCGCACATGCGGCGCACCTGTTCCCGCAGCGAGCTAAGAGTGTCCTTCTTCTTGCTGCGACGGAGGTACATCTCTGCCAAGTCGGCAGGCGTGCCGATCGCTATTTCCCAGAGTCCCAGTTCTTTGAGTTCGTCTTCTTCGAAGCCCAGCGCACGCAGGTTGGGGAGGTCTTCGCGTTCCATCGGGGTCCATTCGCTGTGGGCGGTCCGTCTCTATGGCCTGTGAGCGAGTGGATTGCTCAGATTCGCTGTTTCCGCAGGTCAGAGACGGTCTGGTTCCCGTGGTCCATGGGTGCCCGTGGTGCTACATCGGCAAGGCCCGTTTCACCAAGGGGCTGGCCGACTTCGCCCACCGCGACCAGGTGGAGGTCGTCTTCCGGTCGTTCGAGCTGGACCCGGCCGGCGCCAAGGGCGTCACCGCTCCCGTCGTGGAGATGCTCGCCAAGAAGTACGGCCGCACACTGGACGAGGCGCGCGGCATGGAGGAGCACGTCGCGACCACCGCCCGCGCCGAGGGGCTGGAGTACCGGACCGACGGCCGCGACCACGGCAACACCTTCGACATCCACCGCCTGCTGCACCTGGCCGCCGCCCGCGGCCGCCAGGAAGAGCTGCTCGACCTCGCCTTCCGGGCCAACTTCGCCGAGGAGCGGTCCGTCTTCGACCCCGAGGTGCTGATCGCGCTCGCCGTCGAGGCCGGGCTGGACGAGGCCGAGGCCCGCGCCGTCCTCGCCGACGACTCCGCCTACGCGGGCGAGGTCCGCGCCGATGAGCGGGAGGCGGCCGAACTGGGTGCGAACTCCGTGCCGTTCTTCGTCTTCGACCGCCGCTACGGCGTCTCCGGCGGGCAGCCGGCCGAGGTGTTCACCCGCGCCCTGGAGCAGGCATGGGCCGGGCGCGAGATCGAAGAGCTGGTGGCCGCCGCCGAGGCGTGCGAGCCCGACGGGGCGTGCGCGGTCCCGCAGGTATAAGCATCACTTGGAGTGGGCGCAGGAAACTCGGCAATGGACTTTGGGTTGTTCCTGACGCAGAGTTGAAGACATGGATCTTTCGATCGCCGAAGCGACCCGCGCCGAGTTCGCCCACTCCACCGTCTACCTCAACACCGCCAACTGCGCGGTGCTCCCGCGTTCCTCCGTCGCCGCCGTACGCGAGCTGGCCGAGGCCGCGGGGGCCGGACTCCCCGCCGGATTCGGCGACTTCGACCGCGTGGACCGGGTCCGGTCCGCCTTCGCCCGGCTGGTCGGCGTGGACGTCGGGCGGGTCGCCATCGGCTCGGCCGTCTCCACCCACGTCGGCCTCGTCGCGGCATCGCTCCCGTCGGGCGCCGAAGTGCTGTGCCCGGCGGACGACTTCGCCTCCGTGATCAACCCGTTCCTGGTCCGGGGCGACCTCAAGCTGCGCTTCGCGCCGCTCGAAGCCCTCGCCGAGGCCGTCGGCCCCGACACCGCCCTGGTCTCGCTGAGCGCCGTGCAGTCCGCGGACGGCAGGATCGCCGACCTGGCCGCCGTGCGCGCGGCGACGGCGGCCCACGGGGCCCGGATGCTCGTCGACGCGACCCAGGCGGCGGGCTGGCTCCCCTTCGACGCCTCGCCGTACGACTACACGGTCACCGGCGGCTACAAGTGGCTGCTCGGCGGCCGCGGGGCCTCCTACCTCACCGTGTCGGAGGAGGCCCAGCACACGCTGACCCCGCTGCACGCCGGATGGGTGGCGGCCGAATCCATGTGGGACGCCGTCTACGGCCCGATGCCGCAACTGGCCGACGGGGCACGCCGGTTCGACCAGACCCCGCCCTTCCTCGCCTACCACGCCGCCGAGCCCTCGCTGGCCCTGCTGGAGCGGATCGGCATCGAGGCCGTCCACGCCCACGACACCGCCCTGGCCGCCCGTTACCGGACCGGGCTCGCCCGCCTCGGCTTCGAGCCCGTGCCCGGGGAGGCCGCCATCGTCTCGGTGCCGGGACTGGCCGACCGCCGGCCGGCCCTGGAGGCCGCCGGCATCGTCGTCTCCGCCCGGGCCGGCTCCCTGCGCGCCTCGTTCCACCTCTACACCACCGAGGCGGACGTGGACCGGCTCCTGGACGCCCTGTCCTGACCGCTACCGCTACCGCTACCGGGCCGGGGCGCCCGCCCACGCCGACTCCGCCGCGGCCAGCGCCGCCTCGGGCTCGGCCCCCAGGGCCGCCGCCAGCGCCGTCAGGGACGCCCGCACCGCCGGCAGCGAAGCCGCCGGACCGTAGTGGTTGACCCGGATCATCTCGTGCGCCGATGCCCCGCCGCCCGCGGCGAGCGGCGCCGCCGGGTTCGCCGCCAGGGCCTTGGCCACCACCAGCGAAGCCCCCTCGGCCCGCAGGGTGGTGGCCACCGGCGCGGCCTCCGCCGCCCGGCCCACGTACGGGGCGAGCCCCAGCAGGGCCGTGCCCGCACGGGTCGCCGCCGCGGCGGCCGCGTGCCGGGCCGTCACCGCCGGCAGGCCCTCCTGCGCGATCCGGTCCAGGCAGGCCTCCAGCGCCAGCATCTCCAACTGCGCGGGCGCGTGCGGCAGCGCGCCCCGCCCGGCGTCGATCCAGCGCTCCTTCCAGTCGAGGAGCGAGAGGTAGGAGCGGCGCGGAGCCGCCGGGTTCTCGGCGAAGCGGGCCCACGCGCGGTCCGAGACGGACACCGCCGACACGCCGGCCGGGCCGCCCATCGCCTTCTGCGCGCCGATCACGCACAGGTCCACGCCCCACGCGTCCACGAGCAGCGGCTCCGCGCCGACCGAAGCCACCGCGTCCACCATGAACAGGGCGCCGTGTGCCCGCACGACCTCGCCGATCTCCGCGACCGGGTTCGTGTTCCCGGTCGCCGCCTCCGCGTGGACCAGCGAGACGAAGTCGATCTCCGGGTGCTCGGTCAGTGCCCGCGCGACCTGCTCGGCCGTCACGGCGGTGTCGAAGGGGACCTCCAGGTCCACCACGCTCGCCCCGCAGTCGCGCAGCCAGTTGCCGAACGTGGTCCCGTACGGCCCGGTGACGACGTTCAGCGCCGTCGATCCGGGCCGTGCGCCAGACCGGATGCACGCCTCCAGCGGCAGCAGCGCCTCGCCCTGGGTGATCACCACGTCCTGCCGGGTGGACAGCAGCTCCGCGACCCCCCGTTCGATCGACGCGAAACGCTCCGCGGTGAGCGGCGGGAGGTCCAGGAGGGGGTGGGACACGTCGGTGCTTCTCTCTTCGTCCGGGTCGTCCGGTTACGTCCGGGGTTGCCTCCAGAGCCTACCGAGCACGCCGTTACAGTGCCGACATGAGCGATGTGCTGCACGTGAAGGGGCGCGTACTCGTCGGTCCCGACGAGGTCCGCGACGAGCTCTGGGTGGTCGGGGGGAAGGTCTCGTACGAGCGGCCGCCCACCGCGCGCGAGGTCACCACGGTCACCGGATGGGCGCTGCCCGGGCTGGTCGACGCGCACTGTCACGTGGGGCTCGACGCCCACGGCGCGGTGGACGCCGAGACCGCCGAGCGCCAGGCCCTCACGGACCGCGACGCCGGAACCCTCCTCATCCGCGATGCCGGATCGCCCTCCGACACCCGCTGGGTCGACGAACGCGAGGACCTGCCGAAGATCATCCGTGCGGGCCGGCACATCGCCCGCACCCGCCGCTACATCCGCAACTACGCGCACGAGATCGAGCCCACCGACCTCGTCGAGTACGTCGGCCGCGAGGCGCGGCGCGGCGACGGCTGGGTCAAGCTGGTCGGCGACTGGATCGACCGCGAGGTCGGGGACCTGGCGGCCTGCTGGCCACGCGCGGAGGTCGAGGCCGCCATCGCCGAGGCCCACCGGCTGGGCGCCCGGGTCACGGCGCACTGCTTCGCCGAGGACTCGCTGCGCGATCTGGTCGAGGCGGGCATCGACTGCGTGGAACACGCCACCGGCCTCACCGAGGACACCATCCCGCTGTTCGCGGAGCGCGGGGTGGCGATCGTCCCGACGCTCGTGAACATCGCGACCTTCCCGAAGATGGCCGCGGGCGGCGAGGCGAAGTTCCCGCGCTGGTCGGCGCACATGCGGCGGCTCCACGAGCGGCGCTACGACACCGTCCGGGCGGCCTACGACGCGGGCGTCGAGGTCTACGTGGGCACGGACGCGGGCGGTTCCCTGCCGCACGGCCTGGTCGCGGCCGAGGTGGCGGAGCTGGTGAAGGCCGGGATCCCGGCCCTGGACGCCCTCTCGGCGACGGCCTGGGCGGCGCGCGAGTGGCTCGGCAGGCCGGGGCTGACCGAGGGCGCGCCGGCCGACCTCGTGGTCTACGGCAGCGATCCGCGGGCCGACGTGCGGGCGCTCGCCCAGCCGTTGCGGGTGGTGGTGAACGGCAAGGTCAGGGCCTGAGCGTCCGGTTGACGGCGCGTGACGTTCCTGGCCGCTCGGTCGTTGGAATCGGCCGTGTGGGAGCCCGACGTGGGGCGGGAGGGAACTTCCGTTCTCCCTGGGGCGCGAAAAATCGAATACATGCGTGGAAACCACCCTTTGGGATGAACTCACGCCAGGTTGCCGCCCGTTCACTCACAGTGCGTAAAGATTCCGAGGGTCGAGGCCGTCGGCGCGCGCAATGTCCCCCATTGGCGGCGCGACGGCACCCATCTCCCCGGGGGTTCCACCACCTTGAACAGCAACACCTTCCGCATGCCCGCGGCCGTCCTGCTCGCCACGGGAGCGGTTGCCCTGCTCACCGCTCCGCCCGCCTTCGCCACGGGAGGCGGCGCCGGGGGCGAGGGCAAGGCCGGCGCCGCCGTCCTGCGCGCCGGCCTGGACGTGGGCCTGCTCAACAAGACCGTGCACATCCCGCTGAAGACGAGCCTCAACGAGGTGAGCGCCCCGGCGACGGCCGAGAAGACGGCGCTGTCCGTCACCCTGGACGGGGTCGAGGGCGGAGCGCCGGTCAGCGTGCTCCGCGCCGACGTGGCCACGTCGAAGGCGACCGCCGACAAGCAGCGGGCCGAGGCGGAGGTCAACCTGGCCAAGGCCAGGGTGCACGTGCCGGGCCTGCCCGCGCTCTCCCTCGTCGAGGTGGAGAAGGTCACCTCCAAGGCCGTCTGCGAGGCCGGCAGGCAACCGGTGGCCACCTCGAACGTGCTCGGGACGGTGACCGCGCTCGGCAAGAAGATCACCCTCACCGCGGGCGGCGCCCCGACCAAGGTCGAGGTCCCCGGGGTGGGCCTGGTCAGCCTGGAGCTGTCGGGCACGCAGACCACCTCCACCACGGCGGCCGCCGCAGCGCTCCGCCTGAAGGTGTCGGTCAATCCGCTGAAGCTGAACGTGGCCGAGGTGGAGGGGGAGATCGTGCTCGCCGAGGCGCACTGCGAGTCCCCGACGGGCCCGGCGCCGACCCCCTCCGCCACGCCGGACGTCAAGCCGCAGACCGGCACGTTGGGGACCTCCGGCACGGGCTCCGCCGTCACCACCACCCACGCCAACCTCGCCGAGACGGGCGGCGGTTCGCCGACCCCGTACGTCGCGGGCGGCGCGCTGATCCTGCTCGGCATCGGCGCGGGGGCGCTGGTCGTGAGCCGCCGGAGCGGCAGGGCCTCGTAAGGCCCGCCAGGGCGGTCGGCAGCCCGCGCGAGCACACGGAGGGGAGTGCTCAGCGGGTGGCGCGCACCAGTCCCTGGTCTCCCGCGCCGCGTGACATCACGGCCTCGGTGACCTGCTCGTCGATGCGTGCGTACTCGCTCCGCTTGCCGGCCGGCAGCGAGGTGTCGGACGCGGAGCAGGAGGCGCAGACGACGCGGAACGGAGGCCCCGTGTCCGAGTACTGCGTGAGGTACTCGGCCTTCACCACCTCCCAGCGACCCGGACGGGTCGCCGAGGGTGCGAAGGTGAAACGGGGGACCGAGGACTGGTTGCCGCGCAGTTTGTCGGCCGGCACGAAGCTTGCCACCTGGTCGCCCATGCCGAAGACCACCCAGGTGCCGTTGATCTTCTCGTAGGGCTGCGGCACGTGGTTGTGCGTACCGATGATCAGATCGATGTCGGGGAGGCCGTCGGCCGAGCGGGAGGCGGTCAGTGCCTGCGCCAGTTCCTCCTGCTGCTCGTCGGGAGCCGTCTGCCACTCGGTTCCCCAATGGACGCTGAGCACCACCACGTTCGCGCCGCCCGCCCGGGCGGCGCGGGCGTCGGCGATGATCCGGTCCTTGTCGATGAGGTTGACGGCCCACGGCTTGTCCTGGGGGAGCGGTATCCCGTTGGTGCCGTACGTGTAGGAGAGCTGGGCGACCTTCGCGCCGCCGGCCGAGAGCAGGGCCGGGGCAAGGGCCTCCTCCGCGCCGCGGGCCGAGCCGACGTGCGCGAGGCCGACACGGTCGAGGTGTTCGAGGGTGCGGGCGAGGCCTTCGTACCCGTCGTCCAGGGCGTGGTTCGAGGCGGTGGAACAGCTGTCGTAGCCGGTGTCCTTGAGGGCGTCGGCCAGTTGGTGCGGGGCCTTGAAGGTGGGATAGCCGGTGTAGGGGCCGCCGGGGCGGCCGTACGGCGTCTCGTGGTGGCATATCGCCAGATCGGCGGCGGAGACCAGGGGTTTGACCCCGGCGAACATCTTCCGGAAGTCGTACTCCCCGCCCCGCCCGGCATCGTCCGCCGCCCGCTGCACTATCGACGGGTACGGGATGACGTCGCCCGTCGCCACCAGGGTGAACGGCCGCGCTTGCCCCGGCTGGGCGGGAGCGGTGCTCGCCGTCGGCGCGGGCCTCCCGAACCGCTGCTCCGGCGCCGCCGGTTCGCCGCCGTCATCGAGCAGCCGCGGTACGACGAGGACCCCGCCGCCGATCACCACCAGCCCCGCCAGGCCGACCCCTATCCGCCCCGCTGCCTTCATGTACGGCCCCCCGTGTCCGGCTGTGGTGCCATCGTAGGCGCGGCCCCTGCCCAGAGCCCGGCGGCGCCTCCTGCGGGTGTGTCGCTGCGCGGAGCCGGTCCCCTACCCGCCCTTCCACCGTTCCCAGGGCTCCGCCCTGACCCGTCCTGGGGGCTCCGCCCCCAGACCCTCCCCCAGCTACCGCTGGGGGTACCCCCAGCGCCTCAAACGCCGGCGAGGCTGGACATGGCACCGACCCCGCTCCCCGCGGCCACCCCGCCCTGGTTCAACGCGCGGCCAGCGCGAGGGCGTGGTCGAGGGCCTGCAGGAGGCGGCCCGTGGTGGCGCGGTCGCGGACCGCCAGGCGGAGCCACGTGTGGTCCAGCCCCGGGAAGGTGTCACCACGGCGCACCGCGAAGCCGAGCGCGCGCAGCCGGGTGCGGACCTCCGCGCCGCCCGCCACCCGGATCAGGACGAACGGGCCCTCCGCCACCCCCACCACCGTGACCTCGTCGAACTCCGCCAGCCCGGCCAGCAGGTGCGCCCGGTCCACCGCGATCCGCCGTGCCGCCTCCTCCGCCTCGGCCAGCGCCGCCGGGGCCACGCAGGCCTCGGCCGCCACCAGCGCCGGAGTGGACACCGGCCACAGCGGTTGAGCGGCCGACAGCTTCGCGATCACCTCCGGCTCGGCCAGTACGTAGCCGATCCGCAGGCCCGCCAGCCCCCAGGTCTTCGTCAGGCTGCGCAGCACCACCAGACCCGGTACGTCGGTCCGCCCGGCCAGGGCCTCCCGCTCGCCCGGGACCGCGTCCATGAACGCCTCGTCCACCACCAGGATCCGGCCCGGCCGGGCCAACGCGGCCAGGGTCGCCGCCGGGTGCAGGACGGACGTCGGGTTGGTCGGGTTGCCGACCACCACCAGGTCCGCCTCCTCCGGCACCGCCGCCGGGTCCAGCCGGAACCCGTCCGACGCCTTCAGCAGCACCCGCTCCACGCGGTGCCCCGCGTCCCGCAGGGCCGCCTCCGGCTCGGTGAACTGCGGGTGCACCACCACCGGCCGACCGGCGCCCAGCGCCCGCGCGATGAGCACGAAGGCCTCCGCCGCTCCGGCCGTCAGCAGCACCCGCTCGACCGGCAGCCCGTGCCGAGCCGCCACCGCCGCCCGGGCGGACCGGCCGTCGGGGTACGCGGCGAGATCCCCGAGGGAGGCGGCTATCCGCTGCTTGAGCCACTCCGGGGGCGTGTCCGCCCGTACGTTGACCGCCAGGTCCACCAACCCCGAGCCGGCATCGATGACCTCCGCGTCCCCGTGGTGCCTCAGGTCGTGCGCCTGCGCCGTCGCGACCGCGCAGGTCGCCGCCACCGACCGGCGCTTCGGTACGAGGAGCTCCCCGCCCCCCGCGAGCGCCGCGGCCTCCGCCACCGACGGGGTACCGGTCGCCGAGCGCACCGCGTCCGAGGGGTGCGGCACCGTCAGCGCGGCCAACTGATCGGCGGGGTAGCCGAGCAGGGGCACGCCGAAACGTTCCGCCGCGCCCGCGATCCCCGCCTCGGCCACCTTCGACTCCACCGTGGCCAGCGCCGCCACCGCTTCCGTGGCCAGCCCGGCCCCCCGCAGCGTCTCCTCCACCAGGGCGCAGACCTCAGCGACGGAAACTCCCGCGCGTCCGCCGACCCCGACCACCAGCTGCGTCACGTACTCGCCCACCGGGGATCCTCCTCCTTCGTCACGGTCGTCAACAGTCCGCCGCCCGCCACCCGCGCGCGGACGTGCGCGCGGGGCGGGGAGTCGGTATTCAGGGGCACATGGCCGTGATCGTGGCGTTGGGCGCGTTCCTGATGACCCTGGCGGGCGGATGGACGGCGCAGCGCGTCACCGACCGCCGCCACCTCGTGCTGGGCCTGGCCGGGGGGCTCATGCTCGGCGTGGTCGGTCTCGACCTGCTCCCGGAGGCCCTGCACGCGGCGGGGGACGAGTTCCTCGGCGTCCCGCTCGCCCTGCTGCTCTTCGTGGCCGGGTTCCTCGTCGCGCACGTCGTCGAACGGCTCCTCGCCGTACGCCAGGCCGCGCACGGCGCCGAGGACGGCCACCGCGTCCCCCAGGTCGGCCTGACCGCGGCGGCGGCCATGGTCGGCCACAGCCTCGCCGACGGAGTGGCCCTGGGCGCGGCCTTCCAGGTCGGCGGCGGGATGGGGGTGGCCGTGGCGCTGGCCGTCATCACCCACGACTTCGCCGACGGGTTCAACACGTACACGCTGACCAGCCTCTACGGCAACGCCCGCCGCAAGGCCCTGATGATGCTCTTCGCGGACGCCGTCGCCCCCGTCGTGGGCGCGGCGTCCACTCTGCTGTTCACCCTTCCGGAGGAACCCCTCGGCGCGTACCTCGGGTTCTTCGGCGGGGTCCTGCTCTACCTGGCCGCCGCCGAGATCCTGCCCGAGGCCCACCACAAGCACCCCGCCCTGTCCACGCTGATGTGCACGGTGGGCGGGGTGGTCGGGATCTGGCTCGTGGTCGGCCTCGCGGACTGATCTCGACGGCTTCACGGCCGGGCCGCCGCCGCTTCCACGAACCGGCGGGCGACGGACGGCTCCGCCGCCCAGTGCGTGTGCAGGTAGCTGGCGTGCACACCCTGCTGTACGAAGCCCTCGACGCGGCGCTCCGGGTGCGTGAACCCCCACGCGGGGGCCGAACCGGCACCCGGCTCGATCACCGTGCGATGGAACTCGTGCCCGCGCAGCCGGGTCCCGGCGGGCGCGAGCGCACTGTCGGAGACGGCCACGGCCTCGCGGTAACCGAGGGTGAGGCGCTCCGACATCCGCGCGTCGGCGTCGAGCACCCCGCACATGGGCTTCCCGTCGAGGGAACGCGCGAGGTACAGCAGCCCGGCGCACTCGGCGGCCACGGGTCCGCCCTGCGCGGCGAAGTGGGCCACGGCCTTGCGGAGGGGCTCGTTGGCGGACAGCTCGGGCGCGTACACCTCGGGGAAGCCGCCGCCGATCACCAGGCCGGTGGTGCCGGTCGGCAGGGCCTCGTCCCGGAGCGGGTCGAAGATGACGACCTCCGCCCCTGCGGCTTGCAGCAGCTCCGCGTGCTCGGCGTACGAGAACGTGAACGCCGCCCCGCCCGCGACTGCGACGACCGGTCGTCGGCTGGGGCTCTGCCCCAGACCCCGCGCCTCAATCGCCGGCGAGGCTGGATTTGGCTGATGCCGTCCGCCTGGCGAGGGCACTTTCAGCCCCGCCAGGGCACCCTCCGGGGACCACGCGACGCAGTCCATCGCCGGGGCCGTGCGGGCCAACGACATCAGCGCGTCCAGGTCGCAGCCGGCCCGGACCTGCTCGGCCAGCGCCGACACGGCGGCCACCGCATCGGCCCGCCGTTCGGCCACCGGTACCAGACCCAGGTGCCGCGACGGCGCGGCCACCTGCGGAGCACGCCGCAGGACGCCGAGCACCGGCATCCCCGCCTCCTCCAGCGCCTCCCGCAGCATCACCTCGTGCCGGTCGGAGCCGACCTTGTTCAGGATCACGCCCCCCAGCCGCACCTGCGGGTCGAAGGACGCGAAGCCGTGCACCAGCGCCGCCACCGACCGCGACTGCGAGGAGGCGTCGACGACCAGCACCACCGGCGCCCGCAGCAGCTTCGCCACCTGCGCCGTCGATGCCAGTTCACCCCGGCCGGCCGCCCCGTCGTAGAGCCCCATCACGCCCTCGACCACGGCGAGGTCGCACCCGGCCGCCCCGTGCGCGAACAGCGGAGCGACCAGCTCCGGCCCGCACATGAAGGCGTCCAGGTTGCGCCCCGGGCGGCCGGTGGCGAGCGCGTGGTAGCCGGGGTCGATGTAGTCCGGCCCGGCCTTGTGCGGGGACACGGCGAGGCCGCGCTCCGAGAAGGCCGCCATCAGACCCGTGGCGACGGTGGTCTTGCCGCTGCCGGAGGACGGCGCGGCGATGACCAGCCGGGGAACGTTGAACGACGTCACCACTCGATGCCCTTCTGGCCCTTCTGGCCGGCGTCCATCGGGTGCTTGACCTTGGTCATCTCGGTGACGAGATCCGCGAACTCCAGCAGCTTCTCCGGCGCGTTGCGGCCGGTGATCACCACGTGCTGCGTGCCGGGACGACTCCGCAGCACCTCGATGACCTCGTCCACGTCGATCCAGCCCCAGTGCATCGGGTACGCGAACTCGTCGAGCACGTACAGCTTGTGGGTCTCGGCGGCCAGGTCGCGCTTGACCTGCTCCCAGCCTTCCTTGGCCGCCTGCTCGTTGTCGAGCTGCGCGTCCCGCTGGACCCAGGACCAGCCCTCGCCCATCTTGTGCCAGACGACGGAGCCGCCCTCGCCGGAGGCGCCGAGCACCTTGAGCGCGTTCTCCTCGCCGACCTTCCACTTCGCCGACTTGACGAACTGGAACACCCCGATCGGCCAGCCCTGGTTCCAGGCCCGCAGCGCCAGCCCGAAGGCCGCCGTGGACTTGCCCTTGCCGGGGCCGGTGTGGACGAAGACGAGCGGACGGTTGCGGCGCTGGCGCGTCGTGAGTCCGTCGTCCGGAACGACGGTCGGCTGTCCCTGCGGCATTACGCGGCCCTCCTGAGGGTGTGGGATACGGCAGATGTTCCAGATGCGGGGGATGACACCGCGGTACGTACGTTCTTCACGAGCCCGGCCAGCGAGTCTGCCCGCAGCCCGTCGAGGGTGACCGCGGGTGCGCCGAGGTCGGCGGCCAGAACCCCGGCCAGGCCCAGCCGGACCGGCCCGGACTCGCAGTCCACGACCACCGACGCGACCCCCTCGGCGGCCAGCAGCCGGGCGCTGCGCCCCGAGAGTTCGCGCGGGTCGCCGCCCAGGGCCCCGGCCGAGGTGGCCCGGCCGTCGGTGACGACCACGAGCAGCGGCCGGCGGCTCGGATCGCGCAGCCGCTCGATCCGCAGCACCTCGTGGGCCTTCAACAGCCCGGCGGCGAGCGGGGTGCGGCCGCCGGTCGGCAGCTGCTCCAGCCGGGCCGCCGCCGCGTCCACCGAGGAGGTGGGCGGCAGCGCCAGCTCGGCGCCGGAGCCGCGGAACGTGATCAGGCCGACCTTGTCCCGGCGCTGGTAGGCGTCCAGCAGCAGCGAGAGCACGGCCCCCTTGACGGCGCTCATGCGCTGCCGGGCGGCCATCGAGCCGGAGGCGTCGACGACGAAGAGGACGAGGTTGCCCTCGCGGCCCTCGCGCGTCGCCTGCCGCAGATCGTCCTTGCGGATGACCAGCCCGCGCCCGGCCCGGCCGCGCGCCTTCTGGTGCGGGGCCGCCGCGTGCACCGTGGCCGCCAGGTGCAGCTTCGTCAGCTGCCCCCGGGGCCGCTGGGAGCCGGTGGTCCGGCCGTGGGCGGTACGGGCGCGCGAACGTCGTCCGGCCGCGCCCTCGCCGAGCCCCGGCACGCTCAACACCTTGGTGCGGAACGGCTCGGCGGCCCGTACGGCTGCCTGCTCGGGAGCCGAGCCGCCCCCTTGGGCGGAGGGCTGCGGGGCTTCGGACTGCTGCTCGGGTGCCTCCGAGGGAGCCTCGGTGGTCTCCGACGGCCCGTCGCCCTGCGGGGGTACGCCGCCGCCTCCGTCGGGGCCGCCACCGTGGTCGTCGTCCGGGCCCTCCGGCTCGGGCTCCGGCTCGGGTTCCGGTTCCTCGTCGGGGAACCGGTCCAGGATCTCGTCCAGCTTGTCCTCGTCGAGGCCCGGCGCGTCGAAGGGGTTGCGGCGCCGCCGGTGGGGGAGTGCCAGCAGGGCCGCCTGCCGTACGTCCTCCTTGCGCACTTCGGTCCGCCCGGCCCAGGCGGCCAACGCGGTCGCGGTCCGGGCCATCACGATGTCGGCCCGCATGCCGTCGACCTCGAAGCCGGCGCAGGTCGCGGCGATCTGGAGCAGCGCGGTGTCGCCGAGCGCGACCTGCGGGAGCAGCGCCCGAGCGGCCACCACCCGGGCGCGGACCTCGTGCTCGTCGCCCGCCCAGCGGGTCGCGAAGCCCGCGGGATCGTCCTCGTACGCGAGCCGGCGGCGCACCACCTCCACCCGTTGGGCGGGCTCGCGGGAGGCGGCGACCTCGACGGTCAGCCCGAAACGGTCGAGGAGCTGCGGGCGCAGCTCGCCCTCCTCGGGGTTCATCGTGCCGACGAGGAGGAAGCGGGCGGCGTGCCGGACCGAGACGCCTTCGCGCTCCACGTACGAGGCGCCCATCGCGGCGGCGTCGAGGAGCAGGTCGATCAGGTGGTCGTGGAGGAGGTTGACCTCGTCGACGTACAGGATCCCGCGGTGGGCGTCGGCGAGCAGCCCGGGCTCGAAGGCCTTCACGCCTTCGGAGAGGGCCCGTTCGATGTCGAGGGCGCCGACGAGGCGGTCCTCGGAGGCGCCGACGGGCAGCTCCACCATGCGGGCGGGCCGGTCCTGCCCCGGACCCGGCTCGTGCGGGCCGTCGGGGCAGGCCGGATCCGGCGCGCCGGGCGCACACGAGAACCGGCAGCCGGGCACGACGTCCACCTGCGGCAGCAGGGCGGAGAGTGCGCGGACGGCGGTGGACTTGGCGGTCCCCTTCTCGCCGCGCACGAGTACGCCGCCGACCGCCGGGCTCACGGCGTTGAGCAGGAGCGCCAGCCGCAGGTCGGTCTGGCCGACCACTGCGGTGAACGGATAGGGCGTGCTCATGGGTTGCTCACTCCTTCGAGGGTGCGGACCGTCTTTGCCTGGATTTGGCCGATGTCGTCTGCCTGGCGCGGCTGGATTGCCCGCAGGGCAATTTCAGCCCTGCCGGGGACACTTCCAGCCTCGCCGGCGTTTGAGGCGCTGGGGGTACCCCCAGCGGTAGCTGGGGGAGGGTCCGGGGGCAGAGCCCCCGGCAGCGGCGCCGCACAGGCGAGGGGGCTGGGGCGGAGCCCAAGTTTCGGGAAGGGGCGGGGTGGGGGACAGCCCCGCAGGGCCCGGCCCCTCACGGCGCGCCCGGGGGGAGGAACGGGAGGCCCACCGGGGCCCCGCCCTCGATCAGGCTCAGCAGCGCCGCGGTGTCCGCGTGCTCCTCGATCAGGTCGCCCAGCAGGTCCAGCTGCTCCTCCCGCAGGGAGGCGAACGAGGTGTCCGGCGCCGGCACGAACCGCCGCCCGGCAGCCGAAGCGACCTCACGGAGGAACGCCCGGCGGAAGCCGTCCGACTCCAGCGAGCCGTGCCAGTGGGTCCCCCACACCGATCCGACCCGGCACCCGTCCAGGAACGCCTCGCCGCCCAGGACTTCGGCCACCCCGTGGTGGATCTCGTACCCGCAGACGGCCTCGCCCAGCGCCGAACCCTCCGGCCGCGCCAGGGTCTTCTCCCGTTCGAAGCGGACGCGTACGGGCAGCAGCCCGAGGCCCTCCACTTCGCCCGCACGGGACTCGACGTCGTCCGAGATCCGCTCGCCCAGCACCTGGAACCCGCCGCAGATCCCGAGCACCGGCCGCCCCTCGGCAGCCCGCCGGACCAGGGCGTCGGCCAGCCCCCGCTCCCGGAGCCACTCCAGCGCCTTCACCGTGCCCCGCGTACCCGGTACGACGACCAGGTCCGCGTCCGTCAACTCCTCGGCCCGGTCCACGAACCGCACCACGACCCCCGGCTCCGCCGCGAGCGCGTCGACGTCCGTGAAGTTCGACATCAGCGGCACCGCGCACACCGCGACCCGCAGCACGTCCTCGCCGACCGGCGGGGCCACCACGGATTCCCGTACGGCACCACGCAGGGAGACCCTCAGGCCGTCCTCCTCGTCGATGCCCAGCCCGTGCTGGAACGGCAACACCCCGTACGTGGCGCGGCCCGTCAGCCCCCGGAGCATCTCCATGCCCGGTTCGAGCAGCGAGACGTCCCCCCGGAACTTGTTCACCAGGTAGCCCGCGATCAGCGACTGGTCGTCCGGTGACAGCAGCGCCGTCGTGCCGAAGAAGGACGCGAAGACCCCGCCCCGGTCGATGTCCCCGACCACGACCACGGGGAACCGCGCGGCCCGCGCGATGCCCATGTTCACGATGTCGGTCCGGCGCAGGTTGATCTCGGCCGGACTCCCCGCCCCCTCGCAGATCACGGCGTCATACGTGCCCCGCAGCTGCTCCAGGCAGTCCGTGACGATGCCGAGCAGCTGCTCCTGCCGCCCACCGTGGTAGCCCCGCGCGCTCATCTCGCCCACCGGCTTGCCCAGCAGCACCACCTGGCTGCTGCGGTCGCTGCCGGGCTTGAGCAGCACCGGGTTCATCAGCGCGGTCGGCTCCACGCGGGCCGCCTGGGCCTGCATGGCCTGGGCCCGGCCGATCTCCGCGCCCTCCCGGGTCACGAAGGAGTTCAGCGACATGTTCTGCGCCTTGAAGGGCGCCACCTTCACGCCCTGGCGGGCCAGCCAGCGGCAGATGCCCGCCGTGACCACGCTCTTGCCCGCGTCGGACGTGGTCCCCGCGACCAGCAGTCCGCCGCCGCGCCTCGTGCCGCTCATGCCCGCCCCCTTCGTGACGTACGCGATACCAACGTCCGGACCGCCACACAGGCGCCCAGCGCCAGCCAGGTCACCTGCCGTGACAGCCGTACCGCCCGTTCGATGTCGGCGACCTCGACGGGCCGCCCCGTCTCTCCGTTGAGCACGGCCCGGTGCTCGACCCGCCCGCCGTACGCCAGCGTTCCGCCGAGGCGTACGCCGAGGGCCCCCGCGAAGGAGGCCTCGACGGGGCCGGCGTTCGGGCTGGGGTGCTTGGCCGCGTCCGCGCGCCAGGCCCGAACCGCCCCCCGACGGTCCGGGCCGGCCGCCACCGCGGCGAGCGCCGTGAGCCGGGCTCCCGGCCAGCCCGCCACGTCGTCGAGCCGGGCGGATGCCCAGCCGTAGCGCAGGTAGCGGGGGGACTTGTGGCCGACCATCGCGTCGAGGGTGTTCACGGCGCGGAAGGCGAGCAGCCCGGGGACCCCGGCGACGGCTCCCCACACCAGGGCGCCGACCACGGCGTCGGAGGTGTTCTCCGCGACCGACTCCACGACGGCGCGTGCCATCTGCTGCTCGTCGAGGGCCTGTGGGTCGCGCCCGCACAGGTGGGGCAGTCGTTCCCGGGCCACCTCGGCGTCCCCGGCGGCGAGCGCGCCGCCGATGGCGCGGGCTTCCCGGCCCAGCGAGGTGCCGCCGACGACGGCCCAGGTGGCGGCGGCGGTCAGGGCGATACGGGCGGCCGCGGGCCGGGAGCGCACGGCGCGGGCGCCGAGCACGCCGACGGCGGCAGCGCCCCCGGCGCACACCAGGGTGTGCAGGAGGCCCCGGGCGCGGTCGTCGCGCCACAGGGCGCGCTCGACGGCGGCGGCGGTTCGTCCGAAGGCGGCCACGGGGTGCCCTCGGCGCGGATCACCGAGGATCCGGTCGCCGATCAGGCCCGCCGTGGCGCCGTACGCGAAGACGCGATCGGCACGCATGGTGGCAGGTATGTCCTCACTCAGGGTCCGCGCCCTGGTTCGACGTGTCCGGCGGCGAGAGTTCCTGGCTCCCGGGACGCACTCGGTCGAGTGCCCCGGTGACAGTGGCGGGACCGCGCCGGATTCGCACCGGACTTCCTCTCCATGCCGCCGTATTGGCTCGGGCAGTCCACCACGCACCGAGAAGGCCCGTCAACTTGCCGTTGACCTGCGGCGCGGCAGGGACGGGAGACGCGAAGGCTCCCCCCGGGAGAAACCCGGAGGGAGCCTTCGCGCCCTGCCCGCCGTACGGCGGCGGATCAGGCGACGATCAGGTAGATCCCGTACGTCACGGCGACCGCGACGAGCGCGAAGCAGGCGTACGCGCCGCTACGGGCCAGGGTGGCGGTGCCGCCCTGCTCGGTCGCGGCCTCGTGCTTGGACAGGCCCATCAGACCCAGGGTGAACAGGGCCACGAGGGCGACGGTGGCGAAGAGGCTGACTCCGAAGACGGAGCCGAGCGCTTCCCAGTCGATCTTCATACTGCCGCTTTCTGAATGTCTCGGTCTCTGTGTGTCTCGGTCAGACCGCGGCGGCCGGAGCCGCCGGGGACGCCGTCGCGGCCGGGATGGTGGCCTTGAGGTCCTCGTCCGTCACGGCGGCGGTCGTACCGGCCGCGGCGACGGTCGGCGGGACGGTGACGGCCGCGATCGCCGTGGTGACGACACCCGGCTCGTCGGTGGCGGCCGGCTCCACGTCGTTGACGTTGCTGTGGTCGACGACCTGGCGGCGCGAGATGAGCCAGATGGCCAGGCAGGAGCCGACCAGGAAGACGGCGACGGCGGCGATGCCGATGTCACCGGCGCGCATGACCAGCTCGGCACCGGCCGAGACCAGCGCGGCGGCCGGCAGGGTCAGGCCCCAGGCGACGAACATGCGGGTCGCGGTGGACCAGCGGACCACACCGCCCTTGCGGCCCAGGCCCGCACCCATGACCGCACCGGAGCACGAGTGGGTGGTGGAGAGCGAGAAGCCCAGGTTGGAGGAGGCGAGGATGACGGACGCGGCCGAGGTCTGGGCGGCGAAGCCCTGCTGCGGCTGCAGGTCGGTCAGGCCCTTGCCCATGGTGCGGATGATGCGCCAGCCGCCCAGGTAGGTGCCCATCGCGATGGCCAGACCGGCGGAGACGATGACCCAGACCGGCGGGTTCGCGTCGGGCGCGATCGCACCGCCGGCGATGAGGGCCAGGGTGATGATGCCCATCGTCTTCTGCGCGTCGTTGGTGCCGTGCGCGAGGGAGACGAGGCCGGCCGAGGCGATCTGACCGGCGCGGTAGCCCTTGGCGGAGGTCTTCTCGCCGACCTTGTCGCCCAGCTTGTAGGTGACCTTGGCGGCCAGGTACGCGGCGATGCCGGCCACCAGCGGGGCGGCGATCGCGGGGATGAGCACCTTGGTGACGACGACGCTGCCGTTGACCGCGCCGATGCCGGCGGAGGCGACCGCGGCGCCGATCAGGCCGCCCATCAGGGCGTGCGAGGAACTGGAGGGGAGACCCACCAGCCAGGTCACGAGGTTCCAGAGGATCGCGCCGACCAGGGCGGCGAAGATCACCTCTGGCTGGATGCCCTCTTCGTTGACCAGGCCCTTGGAGATCGTCTTGGCGACCTCCACGGACATGAACGCGCCGACGAGGTTGAGCACGGCGGACATTGCCACCGCCGTCTTGGGCTTGAGGGCGCCGGTCGAGATGGTGGTGGCCATCGCGTTGGCTGTGTCGTGGAAACCGTTCGTGAAGTCGAACACGAGAGCGGTGATGATCACGATCCCGAGGAGAAGCGTTATGTGCTCCATTTACCCAGGCTTCTGTTTGACGTCAGTGGCTCGCCGACCGTAGGCAACCTGGATGAACGGAAGGTGAACTGACTCGGTCGGACCGGTGTACCGGCCCGGCGTGCGATCGGCGGCTTCGTCCCGATTCTGTCGTAGATATATCGATTAATGCACGTCAAAGCCGGGTGAACGGACCCCTCCGCACAGGCCCCGCGACGTATACGAACGGGTGGCCCGGGCGCCGGAAGAGACCTAGATCACTCCGCCCGCACCGCCCGCGGAGCGACTCCCTCCGGTGGCCCGACGGAGCCCGCGCCTCGACACTGGAGCGGTGCGTACCGCCACAGCGACGGCAGCGGCCGTCACCACGACCCTCCTGGGAGCCGGCGCGGCCGCCGTCGCGGCCGGTCGGTACGCCGCCGACGCGGCCCTGCGGCCCGAACCCGGCCGCCCACTGCCCGGCGGAGCCAGGCTCAGCGTCCACTCCACCGCCGCCGGCCGGATCGCCCTGACCCGCACCCTCGCCTCCCTGCGCCCCGGCACCTACGGCCTGGCCGCGCCCGGGGTGCACGCCGTGGTCGGGCCCGTCCTCACCGAGGCCGAGCACGACCCGGACACCGTCGTACGGCGGCTCCTCGCCGTCACCCACGGCAGCCTCGACCCCGGCACCCGGGTCCGACTCACCCCTCAGGTCCACCTCGGGAACCCGCGCACCGCCCTCGGGCTCGACCACGCCGACGTGGACGTCCCCGGGGAGCTCGGCGCGCTGCCCGCCTGGTTCGTGCCGGCCGCCCGCGACACCTGGGTGATCGCCGTGCACGGCCTCGGCAGCAGCCGGGAGCACCCGATGGTGGTCATGCCCTTCCTGCACCGCCAGCGGATGCCCGTCCTCGACCTGGCCTACCGCGGCGACCTCGGCGCCCCCGCCTCCCCGGACGGCCTCGGCCACCTCGGCGAATCGGAATGGCGCGACGTGGACGCCGCCATCCGCTACGCCCTGCGCTACGGCGCCAGGCGGGTGGTCCTGCACGGCTGGTCCACCGGAGCCACCATGGCCCTGTACGCCGCCGAGCGCTCCGCGCTGGCCGACCGGATCTCCGGGGTGGTGCTCGACTCGCCCGTGCTCGACTGGCACGCCACCCTGCGCCGGCTCGCCGCGGCCCGGCACACCCCGGCCCTGGTGCTGCCCCTCGCCGTCAGGGCCGCCGAGGGGCTCGCGGGGCTGCGTAACGACCGCCGCCCGCCCGGCGCGGACCCGGGCGCGCTCCGCGTGCCCGTCCTGATCTTCCACGGCCCCGACGACACCCTCGCCCCCTGGGAACCCTCCCGCCGGCTCGCCGCGGCCCGCCCCGACCTCGTCCACCTGCACACCGTGCGCGAAGCCGACCACGGCGCCATGTGGAACGCGGATCCGCAGGGCTACGAGGAATCCCTGCGCCGTTTCCTCACCCCTCTCATGTGAAGGCCCTGTGGCGGGAAGGGGCCTGCGGGCGGGATGTCCCGGTCTGTAACACCGGTGAGCAGTGGTAATGGCCGGTTCCGTTTGGGCTTTCGGCCAGTGACGGGCGAGACTGCTTCCGTGACGTCCCGAAAGCCTGATGAGCAGTTGGCTCGCGACTCCAGACTCCGACTCGTCTCCCCGCGGTCCGTCGCCGCGGCCCGCAAGGCGGTGACCGACCGACGTACCCGGCCCGCCCCCAGGCCTCCGGCGGGCACCCCCGCCACGGCCGACCTCGCGAACCGGGCCCGGGCCTCGCTCGCCGACGCCGTACGACTGACCCGCTGGGCCGAACTCAACCTCGGCGCCGGGGACGGAGGAAGGCCCGCGCCCATGGGCGCCCTGCCGGCCGTCGACGTCGAACGCGCCGCCGGGGAACTGAACCTGACGCACGGCCAGATCCGCGTCGGCTGGGACCGCGCCCGGCTCGCCGGCCTCGTCGAGGTGCACGGCGGCCACGCCCGCCCCGGCTGGCGGCTGCGCGCCTGGGACCGCGACGACTCCGCCGTCCTGCGCGGCTGGGTCGCCCTCTTCGACGCCTGGTCACTGGTCCACCCGGCCCCCGCCGACATCGCCCCCGAGGCCGTCGCCGAGGTCGTCGAGGCCATGCCCCAACTCCTCTCCCTGCTCCAGCTGTCGGCCGGCCCCGTGACCGTCCCCGACCTGCTCGACCTGCTCGGGCAGCGCGTCGCCGAACTGCGCGACGAGCGCTGCGAGGTCCCGTACGGGCCCCAACCCCGCTCCCAGCCCGAGGCCGCGGCCCGGACCGGCGCCGCCGTCCCGCTCGCCCGGCTGCTGCGCTGGGCGCTGGGCGGACTCGCCGCCGTCGACGCCGTCACCCTCGGCCCCGCGCGGGCCGCGCTCACCCCGCTCGGCAGTTGGGCGGTCTGGGTCAAGCTGGAGCAGATCTGCGTCGCCGCACAGAGCCCGGCGGGCAACATCGAGCAGTCCGCCGCCGCCATGCTGCACGGCTGCGCCCGGCTCACCCCGGGACCCGCCCGCGCCGAGTACCAGGCCTGGCTCGCGGCCCGGCCCGTCGGCCACGCCGTCAGCGAGCTGCTGCACGCCGCCCGCGGCGAGGACGCCCTGCTGCGCGGGCTCGCCTTCGAAGCGCTGCGCGTGGTCGGAGCGCCCGCCGAGCCCGAAGTGCGCGCCGCCGTACGCGAACCCGCGCTGCGGCCCTACGCCCTGCTCTGGCTCGCCGAGCACGACGGGGTCGACCCCGACGAGGCACAGGACGTCCTCACCGCCGAGGAGTCGACCTGGCTCTGGGTGGACACCGCGGCGGCCATCGCAGACCACGGCGAAGCCGAGCTGCTGGCCCGCCACCTGGACTCGGCCGTGCGCACCACCGTGCCCCGGCTGCTGGACGAGGTCCGCGCGGTCGGCCACCCGCGCACGGTGCAGGTACTGGTCGCGCTGGCCGCGGCCCACCCCGACCCGGCCCTCGCCAAAGCGGTCCGCCGGGCCGCCTTCCAGGTCCACACCGGCGGGGCGTAACCCCGTACGGGCGCGAACGTACGCGCCGCGGGCTCAGACCTGCGGCGCGTACGTCCCGAAGCTCCAGATGTTGCCCTCGGCGTCCTTGGCCATGTAGTCGCGGGAACCGTAGTCCTGGTCGGTGGGCTCCATCAGGATCTCCACGCCGTGCTCGGCGGCCCGCCGGTGGTGGGCGTCCACGTCGTCGACCACGACGTAGACCCCCGCGGGGCCGGCGCCCTCCATGGCCTTGTCGAACACCCCGCCGGTGCCCTTGCTGCCCAGCATCACGAGGCCGTTGCCGTACGCCAGCTCCGCGTGCATCACGGAGCCGTCCTCACCCTCGTACACCGCGACCTGGCTGAAGCCGAAGGCGTCGGTCAGCAGCTTGATGGCCGCCTTCGCGTCGCGGTAGACCAGCGTGGGGCAGATGGACGGAACGCCTGCCATGACGATCACTCCCTCTCGTGACGGTGACCCGCGTCACACCAGCATGGCAGGCGGGACCGACAGTCAGCGGAAGGTGTTGCACTGGGCCATGTCGCCCGTGCGGAAGCCCTGGTAGAACCACTGTTGGCGCTGCTCGGCCGAGCCGTGGGTCCAGGACTCCGGGGTCACCCGGCCCTGGAACTTCTCCTGGATCCGGTCGTCGCCGACCGCGGCCGCCGCGTCCAGCCCGTCCTTGATGTCCTGGTCGGTCAGGCTGGTGATCAGCGGCCGCCCGGTGGACTCGTCCGGGGTCTTCGTCGCGTTGTGCGCCCACACCCCGGCGTAGCAGTCGGCCTGGAGCTCCACCTTGACCGCGTTGCTGTTCGCGCCCTGCTGCCCGTCCTGGGCCCGCTGGAGCGTCCCGGTCAGGTTCTGGATGTGGTGCCCGTACTCGTGGGCGACGACGTACGCCTGCGCGAAGGGGCCGCCGCTCGCGCCGAACTTCGTCCGCAACTCGTCGAAGAAGCCCAGGTCCAGATAGACCTGCCGGTCCGCGGGGCAGTAGAAGGGGCCGACCGCCGAGGTGGCCGCCCCGCAGGCGGTGTTCACCCGGCCGGTGAAGAACACCGTCGACGCCGGGCTGTACTGGCCGCCGCGCCGGGTGAACTCCTGCCTCCAGAAGTCCTGGGTGCTGTTGACCACCGCGACCAGCCGGCAGTCCTCGCGCGCGTTCGCGTCCTGACCGGTCCGGCAGGCCTGCTGCACCTGATTGACGGAGGACGCGGCCGGCGCCGGCTCCTGGTCCCCGGAGGACAACCCCAGCTGCTCCGGACCCACACCGAAGAACAGTCCCAGGAGCAGTGCGATCAAGCCGACGATGCCGCCGCCGACCGTGGCCCGACCGCCCGGGATGCGGCTGCCGCGCACGTCCTTGACCTCGGAGGTGTCCAGATTGGCGTTGTCGTCGAACTGCATACCGCACCGCCCTCGCGTTCTACGTGTCCACCGTTGCGGCGAGTATCACCGCGTTCATCCTCGTACGCGCCGCTGCCCACCGGCTCGATCCTTGAGCCGAACGGGGGACACGGCGGCCCGGCCTACGGCCCGGAAAGTAGTTGCGCACCCCCGGTAGAATGTCTGTCATGGCAAATCTCCTCGCGGATTAGCGGCGTCGAAGCTTCGCGTCCTGCCCCCCTTCCGCCGTCCCGACCCGCCCTGGAGTATTTCCGTGATCACCGCCACCGGCATCGAGCTGCGCGCCGGCGCCCGCGTCCTTATCGAGTCCGCCTCCTTCCGCGTCGCCAAGGGCGACCGCATCGGCCTGGTCGGCCGCAACGGAGCGGGCAAGACCACCCTCACCAAGTGCCTCGCGGGCGAGGGACAGCCCGCCGCCGGCTCCATCGCCCGTTCGGGTGAGGTCGGCTACCTCCCGCAGGACCCGCGCACCGGCGACCTCGACGTCCTGGCCCGTGACCGGATCCTCTCCGCGCGCGGCCTCGACGTGCTGATCAAGAAGATGCGGGCCAACGAGGAGCGCATCGCCACCGGCTCCGGCGCCACCCGTGACAAGGCGATGAAGCAGTACGAGCGCCAGGAGACCGAGTTCCTGACCAAGGGCGGGTACGCCGCCGAGGCGGAGGCCGCCACCATCTCGGCCGCCCTCGGCCTGCCCGACCGGGTGCTCGGTCAGCCGCTGCACACCCTTTCCGGTGGTCAGCGCCGCCGCGTCGAGCTCGCCCGGATCCTCTTCTCCGACGCCGACACCCTGCTCCTCGACGAACCGACGAACCACCTCGACGCCGACTCGATCGTCTGGCTGCGGGACTACCTGAAGACCTACCGCGGCGGCTTCATCGTCATCTCCCACGACGTCGACCTGGTCGAGACCGTCGTCAACAAGGTCTTCTACCTGGACGCCAACCGGTCCCAGATCGACGTCTACAACATGGGCTGGAAGCTCTACCAGCAGCAGCGCGAGGCCGACGAGAAGCGCCGCAAGCGCGAGCGCCAGAACGCCGAGAAGAAGGCCGCGGCCCTGAACTCGCAGGCCGACAAGATGCGCGCCAAGGCCACCAAGACCGTCGCCGCGCAGAACATGGCCAAGCGCGCCGACCGGCTGCTCGCGGGCCTGGAGGCCGTCCGCGTCTCCGACAAGGTCGCCAAGCTCCGCTTCCCGGACCCGGCGCCCTGCGGCAAGACCCCGCTGACCGCCGAGGGCCTGTCGAAGTCCTACGGCTCGCTGGAGATCTTCACCGACGTCGACCTGGCCATCGACAAGGGCTCCCGCGTCGTCATCCTCGGCCTCAACGGCGCCGGCAAGACCACCCTGCTGCGCCTGCTGTCGGGCACCGAGAAGCCCGACACGGGTGTCGTCACCCCCGGCCACGGCCTCAAGCTCGGCTACTACGCCCAGGAGCACGAGACCCTGGACCCGGAGCGGACGGTCCTGGAGAACATGCGCTCCTCCGCGCCCGACCTGGACCTGGTGGCCGTACGCAAGACGCTCGGCTCCTTCCTGTTCTCCGGGGACGACGTGGACAAGCCGGCCGGGGTGCTCTCCGGCGGCGAGAAGACCCGCCTGGCCCTGGCCACGCTGGTCGTCTCCTCGGCGAACGTGCTGCTGCTCGACGAGCCCACCAACAACCTCGACCCGGCCAGCCGCGAGGAGATCCTGGGCGCGCTGCGCACGTACAAGGGCGCCGTCATCCTCGTCACGCACGACGAGGGCGCGGTCGAGGCGCTGGAGCCGGAGCGGATCATCCTGCTCCCGGACGGCGTCGAGGACCTGTGGGGCCCGGACTACCGGGACCTGGTGGCCCTCGCCTGACCCCTGACCCCCTGACCCCGACCTTCGCCGGGCCTGCGTGCGACCCGCGCGCGATCCCTCGCGCGGTCTGATCCAGTTCCTTATGGATCATTCGGCTCAGGGGTGATCCATCATCTGAGTGAGACGGTCTGGTACCGACCTACGTGACCCGACGGCCCCGGCCGCACCTGAGCAGGTTCGCGACCGGGGCCGTCGGTTTTCCGGCGCCGCGCCCCTGACCTGGTGATTCCCCTTGAGGGCGGAGAAGTGTGACGGAAGTCATGCGGCGGAAGAGGAGATTCCGTTCTGCTCGTGTGTCCACCCCTCGGGGAATGCGGTCGTACCGACCTTGCGGAATGGGTGGCCAGGAAGGCGGGGAGGGGTGATCATGAGAAGTCCAGAGCGCACTTCCCACGAGGAGGCACGGGTGGCCGAGACTCTGAAGAAGGGCAGCCGGGTAACCGGCGCCGCGCGCGACAAGCTCGCGGCAGACCTGAAGAAGAAGTACGACTCCGGTGCGAGTATCCGGGCGCTGGCCGAAGAGACCGGCCGGTCCTACGGATTCGTCCACCGGATGCTCAGTGAGTCCGGGGTTTCGCTGCGTGGTCGCGGTGGCGCGACGCGCGGTAAGAAGGCGGCTACGGCCTGACCCCGGTCCCATCGGTTCCAACGGTCCGGATGTACCTTCGGTGACCCCCGGTCGGCCCTTTGGTCGACTGGGTGGTTACTGTGCAGTCACTTAGGCCGAGAACGCGGCCGACCGCACACCGGAGGCATACGGATGGCTCTGCTCGACAAGGACGGCGTACGACTCACCGTCGACGACACGCTCGCCACGGTGACACTGACCAATCCGGCCAAGCGAAATGCCCAATCCCCCGCGCTCTGGCGGGCTTTGGCGGAGGCCGGAAGGTTGTTGCCGGGCACCGTCCGGGTCGTCGTGCTGCGCGGCGAGGGCAAGTCCTTCTCCGCGGGACTCGACCGGCAGGCGTTCACCCCCGAGGGTTTCGAGGGCGAGCCGTCCTTCCTCGATCTGGCACGTGGTTCGGACGAGCTGCTCGACTCCACGATCGCCGAGTACCAGGAGGCGTTCACCTGGTGGCGCCGCAGTGACATCGTCTCCGTCGCCGCCGTACAGGGGCACGCGATCGGCGCCGGCTTCCAGCTCGCGCTCGCATGCGACCTGCGCGTGGTCGCGGACGACGTGCAGTTCGCCATGCGCGAGACCAGCCTGGGCCTGGTCCCCGACCTCGCCGGCACCCAGCCGCTGACCTCGCTGGTCGGCTACGCCCGTGCGCTCGAAATCTGCGCCACGGGCCGCTTCGTGCACGCCGAGGAGGCGGAGCGGGTCGGCCTCGCCAACCTGGTGGTCCCGGCGGACGAACTCGACGCGGCCGTCCAGGACCTCGCCACGGCCCTGCTCGCGCCGCCGCGCGACGCCGTGATCGAGACCAAGGCGCTGCTGCGGGACGCGCAGTCGCGCCCGTACGACGACCAGCGCACGGCCGAGCGCGCCGCGCAGGCCCGCCGCCTGCGCGACCTGGCGGGCCTCTCGGACTGACGCCGGGCCGGGGCGGCGCCCGTCACCGGGCCCGCCCCGCCGTCGCGGATTCGTCCGGGTGCGCGGTCCTGGGCGCGCGGGACGGGCCGCGCGCTTACCGTGGTGGGGAGTCCCGTATGAGCGAAGGGCGCTTCGTCCTTGAGGCGCCTCATCTTCAAGGCCCCTCATCTTCAAGGCACCTCATCTTCAAGGCACCTCACCTTTAAGGACGTGCGATGACCGAATCCGCAGCAGGGAGCCCCGCCAAGGAACCCGGCGACCGGGGGCGCACGACCATCGCCGACGGGGTGGTCGAGAAGATCGCCGGCCTGGCCGCCCGCGAGGTGGTCGGGGTGCACGCCATGGGCAGCGGCAGCGCCCTCTCCCGCAGCTTCGGTGCCGTTCGGGACCGAGTCCCCGGCGGCGGCAAGGCCGCCGTCAGCCGCGGGGTCAAGGCGGAGGTCGGTGAGACCCAGACGGCCCTGGACCTGGAGATCGTCGTCGACTACGGCGTGGCGATCCGCGAGGTCGCGCGGGCGGTCCGTGAGAACGTCATCTCGGCGGTCGAGCGGATGACCGGCCTGGAGGTCGTCGAGGTCAACATCGCCGTCAGCGACGTCAAGCTGCCCGACGAGCCCGACGAGGAGCCGGAGACCCGTCTTCAGTAGCCGAGAGGAGCCGCAATGAGCATGGCGATCGCCGGCCTGTTCGCCGGCATGGCCCTGGCGTTCGCCGGGTACTTCGGCGGATTCGGGGCCTTCCTGCTGGTGGCGGCCCTCGGCGCCATCGGCTTCGTCGCGGGGCGCTTCCTCGACGGGGACCTGGAACCGGGTGACCTGTTCCGCCGCCGTGACGACCGGCGCGGGTGAGGCCCGAATGAGCGAGCCGAAACCCCGGGCCACCCCGCCCAAGGTGGCGCCCGCCGATCGCGGGGCCACCCGGATCGCCGACCGGGTCGTCGCCAAGATCGCCGCGCAGGCGGCCCGGGAGGCGCTCGCCGCGCTCTCGGGCGCGCCCCCGCACGCCACCGTCACCGTGCACCACGACATCGCGCGGGTCCGGGTCAGCCTGGAGCTCGACTACCCCTCCGACCTCGCGGTCCAGTGCGCGGCCGTACGGCGCCAGGTCGCCCGGCGCATCGAGGAGTGCGCGGAGATGTCCGTACCCGAGGTGGACATCGACATCGAGCACCTGCACTCCACGCACACCCGGCTCGCCGCCGGGCGGGACCGGCGGCTGCGGTGACCGCCCCGGCCGCCCGGTTCCGGTCCGCCCGGCGCGTCCCGGCCGCGCTCACCGCGCTCGTCGTACTGGGGGTCGCGGGCCTCTTCCTCTACGACCTGGCCGCCGTACGGGCCGACCGCCCCGGCATGGGCTGGCGCCGCGAGCTCGCCGGGCAGCTCGACCAGCGCACCCCCGCCGACCTCGCCGTGCAGCTGGCCGGCGGGGCCTTCGTGCTGGCCGGGGTGCTGCTCGTGCTGCTCGCCTTCACCCCCGGCCTGCGCGGGATCCTCCCGATGCTGCCCCCGGATCCGGCCGCCGGGGTGCGGGCCGGGCTCGGCCGCAGGGACGCCGCGCAGGTGCTGCGGGACCGAGCCATGGAGGTGTCCGGGGTGCGGTCGGTACGGGTCAAGGTGGGCCGGTCCCACATCACGGTGCGGGCCGTCTCGCACTTCCGCGAGCTGGACGACGTACGGGCCGACCTGGACGCGGTGCTCGCCGTCGGCATCGAGGAACTGGGCCTCGCGCACCCGCCGCAGCCGCGCGTCCGGGTCGGGAGGTGAGCGGGAGGTGCTCGGGACGGTGAACCGGATCCTGCTGGCGGTGGCCGGAGCGGTGCTGACGGCCGCCGGCGTCGTACTCCTCACCGGCTCGTGGCCACTGCACGGCCGGCACGCGCCGCTGCTCACCGAGGAGGCCCGGCGCCGATACTGGCACGCGGACGGCTGGTGGTGGTGGGCGGTGGCCGCGGGCCTCGCGCTGTGCGTGCTGTTGGCGCTGTGGTGGCTGCTGTCCCAGCTGCGGCGACCCCGGCTGGGCGCCGTCGAGGTCGACACCGGGGACGGGGCGTACGCCGTGTTGCGGGGGCGCGCGCTGGAGGAGGCGGTGGCCGCGGAGGTCGGCGCCGTCGAGGGCGTCGCCCACTGCCGGGCCTCGCTGCGCGGCCGACGCGGATCGCCCGCCCTGCGGGTCGCGATGGAACTGGAACCCCACGGCGTGCCCGCCGACGCCCTGGCCGCCCTCGCGGGCCCGGTCCTGACCCAGGCACGCGCCTCGGCGGGCCTCCGGGAACTCCCGGCGGAGGCCCGCCTCAAGGTGACCTCCCACCGGGCGCAGCGGGTGACGTAGCGCGCCCTTTGTCGGGCGGGGTCAGAACCCGTGCCGGGAGCCGCCGTCCACCGGGAGCATCACGCCCGTCAGGTACGAGGCCGCGGGGGAGAGCAGGTACGCGGCCGTGCGGCCGAACTCCTCCGGCGTCCCGTAACGGCGGAGCGGGATCCGGGACTCGTGCGCGGCCCGGGCCCCCAGCGCGTCGCCGGACATCGCGTCGAGCTCGCGCACCCGGTCGGTGTCGATGCGCGCCGGGAGCAGGCCGACGACCCGGATCCCGCGCGGGCCCAGATCCACGGACAGGGACTTGGCGAAGCCCGCCAGGCCCGGCCGCAGGCCGTTGGAGATGGTCAGGCCGGGGATCGGCTCGTGGACCGAGCCCGACAGGACGAAGCCGATGACCCCGCCCTCGCCCAGCTCGGCGGCGGCCGCCCGGGCGAGGCGGACCGCTCCCAGGAAGACCGAATCGAAGGCGGCCGACCACTGCTCGTCGGTGTTGTCTGCGGCGAGGCCGGGGGCCGGGCCGCCGACGCTGACGAGGATGCCGTCGAAGCGGCCGAAGTGCTCGCGCGCGGCGGCGATGAGCTGCCCGGCCGCGGCCGGGTCGGAGTTGTCGGCGGCCACCCCGACGGCGTTCGGGCCGAGCGCGGCGGCGGCGTCGGCCGCCCTCTTGCCGTCCCGACCCGTCAGGACGACCTTCGCGCCGTCCGCGGTCAGTTCACGGGCGGAGGCGAAGCCGAGGCCACGGGTGGCTCCGGTGACTACGTAGACGCGGTCTTTCAGTCCAAGATCCATGCCGACACGCTACGCGGTCGCGGTCTCCGCCTCGACCGAGGCTGCCTTGGCCGCCGCCTCCTCGCGGTCGCGCTTCTCCCGACGTACGAGGACCAGCCAGCCCACCGGCACCGCGGCGGCGAACAGCCACCACTGGACGGCGTACGCCATGTGCGCGCCGATCGAGTCGTGGTCGGGATCGGCGATGATCTCGGGGCTGCCGTCCGCCGGGGCCGGGGCGGTGAGCTCCAGGTAGCCGCCGAGGACCGGCCGGCCCAGGTACTCGCTCTGCTGCGCACTGTTGATCAGCATCACCTGGCGGTCCGGCAGTCCCTTGCGCTCCTTGATGCCGCTGCCGCCGCTCGTCTCGTCGGCCTTCAGCCGGCCGGTGACGGTGACCTCGCCCGAGGGCGCGGCCGGCACCGGCGGATGGGCGCGGGGGTCGTCGCCGCCGGGCACCCAGCCGCGGTTGACCAGCACCACCCGGCCGTCGCCGAGCACGAGCGGGGTCAGGACGTGGAAGCCGACCTTGTCGTCGTTGGAGGTCCGCATCCGTACGACCACCTCGTGCGCGGTGTCGTACGTGCCGGTCGCGGTGACGGCCCGCCAGAAGTCCGCGCGGGGGACCCGGTGGCCGGGGGAGGTGACCTCGGTCACGGGAACCGGCCTCGCCCGCAGGTTCGCGTCGATGAGCTGGTTCTGCGCGACCCGGTGCACGTGGCGGTGGTACTGCCAGAACCCCAGCTTGATCATCGCGGGGATCAGGACGAGGGCGACGAGGGTGAGGCACACCCACTGCCGGGTCAGCACAAAGCGGTACACGCCCACGACAGTACCCCCAGCGCGGAAGACCCCGGCGGCCGGGGGCCGTCCGGGGTCACGGGGGATGGGGGGAGCGGTGTGCCGGGGGAGTCAGACGCGGTCGACGATGCCCACCTTCCCCTCCTCGCGGGCGCAGTGCGCCCCGCAGAACCACTGCCCTTCGACCTCGACGCCCTGCCCGATGATCGAGACCCGGCAGTGCTCACAGACGGGCGCCATGCGGTGAATGGCGCAGGAGAAGCAGTCGAAGACGTGCACCGCGCCCTGCGCGTGCACCTCGAAGGACATGCCGTAATCGTTTCCGCAGACCTCACAACGTGCCATGCGCCGAATGCTGCGCACGCCGGAGGACCGGAACAAGATCCAGCGGGGTGAGTCGCCGCGCCTGCACCCACCCGGCGCAACGCACCCGGCTCAGGAGTCCGCGTCCGCCACGTCCCGCAGCAGTTGGGTGAATGCCGCCTCGTCGACGACCGGGGTGCCGAAGGACTTCGCCTTGACGGTCTTCGAGGTCGCCGAGTCGGGGTCGTTCGTCACCAGCAGGCTGGTGAGCCGCGACACGCTCGTGGCGATGTGCAGCCCCGCCTCCACCGCGCGGTCCTCCAACAGCTCCCGCTCCACCGACGTGTCGCCGGAGAAGGCGATCCGCATCCCCTGCTTCAGCGGCTTGCCGTCCTCGTAGCGCCCCGGGTTCGGGTACGGGCACGGCGGCCGCTTGCGCGAGGGCCGCCAGCTGCTGTTCCCGTACGAGGACTGGTAGCCCACCCGGGGTGCGGCGGCCGAGTCCGACCACTCCGTCAGCGGCCGGCACTCCAGCAGGGGCAGCCGTACGCCGCCCGCCGCGGCCGCGTGCAGCGACGGACGGAAGGCCTCGGCGAGCACCCGGGCGTCGTCGAGCGCGTGGTGGGCGCGCTGCTGGACCACGCCGAAGTGCGCCGCGAGCGACTCCAGCTTGTGGTTGGGCAGCGGGAGGTTCAGCTCCTTCGACAGGGCGATCGTGCACAGCCGCTGACGGACCGGCGCGGTCTCCTCGGCCCGGGCGTACTCCCGGGCGATCATCTGCCAGTCGAAGATGGCGTTGTGTGCGACCAGCACCCGGTCCGCGAGCCGGCCGGCGAACTCCTCGGCGATGTCCTTGAAGAGCGGAGCGTCGGCGAGCACCGCACTGGTCAGCCCGTGGATCCACACCGGCCCGGGATCGCGCTGCGGGTTGACCAGGGTGTACCAGTGGTCCTCCACGTTGCCCTGAGCGTCGAGCCGGTAGACGGCGGCGGAGACTATCCGGTCGTCGCGAGCGAGCCCGGTGGTCTCCACGTCGACGACCGCGTACCCCTTCGGGTACGCGGTCGGCCACATCGTCTCTGCGGTCGTACGGTCGGCGAGCATGGTCACAGAGGATATCGGCCCCGACTGACAGCCGTGGCCGCGATGTCGTCCGCCCCCGGGTTCAGCCCAGTGCCGCGACGAGGTCGCCGGCCGCCAGGTGTTCGAGCCCGCAGCCGTCAACGGGCCCCGGCAGCAGCCGGTATACGGACCCGCGCGCACCGGCCGGCGCCACGTCACCGTCCACCAGCGCGAGGAGGGCGGACCTCCCCGAGGCCGCGGCGCCCGCGAGGGCCTCCACCTCCGGCGAGGCCAGCACGGTGTCCGGATCGGCCA
This sequence comes from Streptomyces sp. NPDC059874, assembly GCF_042731135.1. Taxonomy (NCBI): domain Bacteria; kingdom Bacillati; phylum Actinomycetota; class Actinomycetes; order Kitasatosporales; family Streptomycetaceae; genus Streptomyces; species Streptomyces sp. NPDC059874. The sequence goes on along the minus strand of NZ_JBHWJY010000028.1, from coordinate 26,437 downwards.
GCGCCACCAGCCGCGCGGCGAAGGCCGCGGTGTCCTCGCCCGCCCGCCGCCGGTAGGTCCACAGCTCGTCGGGGTCGCTCGGCCGGGGCGTGCGCCGCAGGACGACGACCTCGCCGCAGCGCGCGGCCGCGTGCCAGCCCGCCAGCTCCCACAGGGTGGTGCGGCCCGTGGAGAAGTACTGGAACAGGTCGCGGCCGATCCGGGCCAGGTCCTCCTGGTGCGCCCACACGCTGTGGTAGCCCTCGTCGTCCGGCAAGTGCACGTCGGTCCACAGGAAGCCGCGCCGCTCCAGATCGACGAGGAGCGGCACGTGGATCCGCGAGTTCCCGACCAGGTCGTAGCGCTGCCGCACGGTCCGCGGGTCGTAGCGCGCGGTGCGCCCGGAGCGGCTCGGCAGTGCCATGAAGCCGGCGAAGGCGTCGGGGAGCAGTTCGAAGGGGATGTTGTTGTAGCTGAAGACGACCGGCATGGCGAAGCGCACACCGGTGTCGGCGAGGGCGTCGAGGTCGATGTCCACGTACTCGCTCGCCCCGGCGGGCGCGGGGGCGGAGGTGAGGTCCCCGGAGTGGACGACGGCCCGCCCGCCGTAGACGAGGTTGGTGTAGTCGCACAGGCCCGCGTAGTTCCAGTCGGCGTCGAAGAGCACCACCGACAGGTCGAGGTCCACGGTCTTCTTCGGCGGCTCCATCCAGTGCAGGAACATCCGCAGCACCTCGCCGTCGGGCAGCGCCTGGAAGCTCCCCTTGGGGACGGTGACCAGGGCCTTGGCGGCCGCCCGCTCGGTGGAGGGCACGTGCAGGTGGGCCAGGCGCGAGTCGAGCACCGCGACGTCGTACGGGTCGGCAGCCGCCAGCCGGCGCAGCACCTCCCGCTCGAACAGCTCGCTCACCGCACGGGTCACCGGCTCGGCCAGCGGGGCCCGGACGTCGTCCACGGTGAACGAGTGCGCCACCTCGCCGCGGGGGAAGAACACCCGCCGGGTACCGGGCAGATGGCGGATCCGCAGCCGCCCCAGCGCGGACAGCACCGGCCCGGGCCCGGCCTTCGGCAGCCGCTCCGCCAGAACCGCTGCGACCTGGTCGGGCAGGGTGTCGGCCGCGTACCGGCGCAGCAGGTGGTCGAGGCGCCGTACGAGTTCCCCGGGCCGCTCCGCCAGCACGGCGAGGGCGCGGTCCGGGTCCGTGCCGCGCAGGGCCTCCTCGGCGCGCCCGGTCCAGGTGGCCGCCCTGATGCGAGAGCCGTCGATCCGTACGGCGTGCGGGTGCGCGGTGGCGGTGGCCAGCAGCGCGTCGCCCAGCGTGTTGCCCGGCGTGGTGCCCCGAACGTCGGTCTCGCGCAGCACGGCGAACGCCAGCGCGGTCCTCGGGTGGCGTCCGTGCTGCTCGAAGGGGTGCAGGATCTCGGCGGCGCGCTTCCAGACGTCGGGGTGGCGCAGTACGTCCTCGACGAGCAGCGCGGGGTCGAGCCCGTCCAGCAGGGCGAGGAGTTCGCGCCGCAGCGGCCGCGGCAGGGAGCGCATCCGGGGCGGCGCGAGCAGGTCGGCCCCGCCGCCGGACCAGACGGCCAGCAGCCGCAGCACGTCGGTGGCGGTGGTCAGCCGCCGGGGCAGCAGGGCCCGTACGGTCTCCCGGGTACGCCGCTCGCGCAGCAGGGTGCCGAGCACCAGGGCCTTGGTCTCCCGCACCGGGATGGCGTCCGGCAGCCAGCCCAGGTCGTGCGGAGCGGTCCCGAGGAGCACCCGCGCCTCCTCGGTGTCCTGGGGCGACAGCGGGGTGCGGCGGGCGAGGAGTCGGCCGAGGGCGGTGACGGAGTCGGCCGCGCGGTCGGTACCCAGGTTCAGCAGCCGCAGCGGGCCGGCCGAGTCGGTGGGGGCGGGCCGGCCGGGCCGTTCGGCCGGGACGAGGAAGGGGTCGGCGGGGTCGATCCGGCGGTGGCAGATCGGGCAGCCGGTGTAGACGGCGCCGTCCCAGCAGGACCGGCAGACCAGATGGGCGCAAGGGGAGACGGGGTGGACGCTGCCGACGGTGGCGCACAGCACGCAGGGCTGGGCGGGCCACTGGAGGAGCAGCGTGAAGACCCGGTCGATCCACAGGCCGTACGTGTCGTCGGGCACCGAGGCCGGGAAGGTGCGGAACAGCGGCATGTGGGTGCGGTCGGCACCCAGCAGGATGTCGATGTCCCGGACGAGGGAGGTGCCGGCGTCGGCGAGCCCGGTGGGGCCGAGCCAGGCGAGTGCGGAGCGCAGCGGAGCCGTCAGGGCGTAGCCCCGGTCGAGGAGTTCGGCCTCCAGGGCGATGAGGCCCTCGGTCGTCGAGGGGTCGCCGGGGCGCGGCCCGGCCTGGTCGACGTACACGGTGTGAAGACGGCGCAGCAGGACGGTCGACAGCTCGGGCAAAGGGGGGATTCCTCCGGAACCGGGGAGAGAGGTGGGGCGGGGGCGGAGAGGGGATGCGCTGCGGTGTCAGTGAAGGATGAGAAGGAAGCACATCGCGGAGCCGCCCCCGCGAAAACAGATCCAACCACGGCCGCGGGCAGGCGCAAACCGATTTATCGGCCCGCTTTCACCGGCTCGCTCTCGGGGCATCGCGGCCGGTCGGTGACGCCGCCGTCAGCAGGGTGGCGGTCAGGGCCTGCACGGACAGCAGGAACAGCCGCTCCGGATCGGCGGGGCGGGCCAGGGCGCGGGCGAGGGCCGGGTCGTGCGGGGCCGCCGCCGGGTCCCACAGGTCGCTCTCGGCGGGCGACTGGGCGGGGGAGCGTTCGCGATTGCGCTCGACCAGCAGGAAGCCGACGATCTGGAACTGGATCGCGCGCACCACGTCGGCCGCCCGCGCCCCGCGCAGCCCCGCGACGTGCACCTCGTGGACGAGGGCCTGCTGCGCGGGCAGGAACATCCGCTCGGTGAGCCCGCGTTCGTGGACCATCGCGATCAGGTGCGGGCGCTCGCGCAGTTCGCGGCGCAGGACCCGGGCCACCGACAGGATCCGCTCGGCCGGGGTCCGGCCGACCGGCCTGATCGCGCCCATCTCCTCCACCGTCCGCTCCACGAGGGCGTCCAGCAGCTGCTCACGGTTGCCGACGTGCCAGTAGATGGAGGTCACCGCGGTGCCCAGCTCGGCGGCGAGCTTGCGCATGGTGAGGGCGGCCGGACCGTGCTGCTTGACCAGGGACGTGGCGGCGTCCAGTACCTCGTCTCGGGTCAGCGTGCTTCTGGCCATGGGATCCGGACCGCCAATCTGTCGGGTCTCCAGAACTGGCACAGTGTCAGTTCTGGTGCGTGCACGGGTCTTTACCCTTCATCGGCGGCGGTGTAACTGTGTTACAGAACCGAACTCCGCTCAAGACGAGGGTGGTGCGAAGGCATGGCACGCGTACGGTACGGAGCGCGAACCGAGGCAGAGATCGCGGCGGCGCGCGAGAAGAGTTCCAAGCTCCCCGACATCTGGTCCACCGGTGTGGTGGCCGTCTGGGAGACCGACCCGGACGTGGTGGCGGCGGTCCTCCCGCCACCGCTCAAGCCCGCCGAGCGGCCCCTCGTACGGGCCAACATCAGCAAGGTCGACCTGCCCGGCTACCCGCTCGGCGCCGGCTCGGTGGCCGTCGCCGCCCGGCACGGCCTCGTCGAGGGCTGGTACCCGCTGGTCATGCCGATGAGCATGGAGCGCGCGCTGATCGGCGGCCGCGAGGTGTTCGGCGAGCCGAAGAAGCTGGGCGAGATCAGCGTCGAGCGCGAGGGCCTGGTCGTACGCGCCGCCCTCGCCCGCCACGGGATCGCCTTCGTGGAGGTGCGCGGGGCGGTGGACCGTGAACTGCCGTTGCCCGAGCCCACGCAGAAGGTCGACTTCTACTTCAAGTTCCTGCCCGCCGTGGACGGTTCGGGCTTCGACGCCGACCCGGTGCTCGTGCACTGCACCCGCAACGAGAAGGTCCGCAAGCTGGAGCACGTCACCGGTGACGTGGTGCTCCGCGAGTCGATGTTCGACCCCATCGCGGACCTCCCGGTGCGCCGCGTCGTCGAGATCACCATCGGTGAGAAGACCACCGACCAGCAGGGCAAGGTAGTCGAACGGGTCAGCGCCCAGGCCCTGCTCCCGTACATCCACCAGCGCTACGACGACCCGATGCAGATCCTGGACGGTCCTCCGGAAGGCAGTGTCTGACATGCGACTCGAACCAGGACAGGTCGCCGTCGTCACCGGCGCCGCCAGTGGCATCGGCCTCGCGATGGCCCGCCGCTTCGCCGCCGAGGGACTGAAGGTCGTCCTCGCCGACGTGGAGGAAGGCGCCCTGAACAAGGCCGCCGGGGAACTCGCCGCCGACGGGGCGGACGTCCTCGCGCGGACCGTGGACGTCAGCGACCGCGACTCGGTGATCGCGCTGGCCGACGCCGCGTACGAGAAGTTCGGCGCCGTGCACGTGCTGTGCAACAACGCGGGCGTCGGCTCCGGCGCCGAGGGCCGGATGTGGCAGCACGAGCCCAACGACTGGAAATGGGCCTTCTCCGTCAACGTGTGGGGCGTCTTCCACGGCATCCAGGCCTTCGTCCCCCGCATGATCGAGGGCGGCGCCCCCGGCCACGTCGTCAACACCTCCTCCGGTGACGGCGGCATCGCCCCGCTGCCCACCGCCTCCGTGTACGCCGTCACCAAGGCGGCCGTGGTGACGATGACCGAGTCCCTCTACGCCCACCTCAAGGCGGAGGGCGCGGCCGTCGGCGCCTCCGTCCTCTTCCCCGGACCGCACATGCTGCGCACCGGCCTGTGGGAGTCGCACCGCAACCGGCCCGAGCGGTACGCGAAGGAGCGGCCGCGCAAGTCCCCGTACCGCAGCCTCGACCAGTACGAGGCAGCCATGAAGCAGGCCGGCCACGAGGTGAACTTCACCCCCGTGGAGGAGGTCGCCGAGCACGTCGTCGACGGCATCCGCGCCGACCGCTTCTGGATGCTCCCGGCGAGCGAGCACAGCGACCGGCAGATCCGCGCCCGGTCGCAGTCGATGCTCGACCGCGCCAACCCCGCCTACCTGGAAAGCTTCATCCTCGACTGAGGGGCTCTTGTGAGTGACGTGCCGTACGAAGACCCGTACCTGATCATCTCCTCCGACTGCCACGCGGGCCTGCCGACCGAGCAGTACCGCCCCTACCTGGACAGCGCGTTCCACCGCCAGTTCGACGAGTTCCTCGGCGAGCGCGACGCCCGCCGCGCGGAGGCCACCCGCCTGGGCGTCCGCAACGAGGCCTTCGCCGAGAAGTGGTTCCACGACCACGAGGAAGGCCTCAAGGGCGGCTGGGACACGGCGCAGCGACTGAAGGAGCTCGACGGCGACGGCGTGGCCGGCGAGGTCGTCTTCCCCGACGCGGACGCCGTCGACAGCCAGACCGCCGCCCCCTTCGGAGTGGGCCTCGGCCTCTCCGGCGACCAGGACCCCGAACTCGGCATGGCGGGCGCCCAGGCGCACAACCGCTGGCTCGCGGAGTTCGTGTCGGCGACCCCCGAACGCCACTGCGGCGTCGCCCTCCTGCCCATCACCGGCGAGCCGGACAAGGTCGTCGCCGAGATCCACCGGGCCAAGGAGTCCGGGCTGGGCGCGCTGATGATCCCCGCGATGTGGGTGGACAAGGCGCCGTACCACGACCGCCGCTACGACCCCGTCTGGGCGGCGGCGGCCGAGACGCAGATGCCGATCGTCACCCACTCCGGCTCCTCGCCGCGCCACGAGTACGGCGACCACCTCGGCATCTTCGTCTCCGAGGTCACCTGGTGGCCGTCCCGCCCGCTGTGGTTCCTGCTCTGGTCCGGGGTCTTCGAGCGGCACCCGGGCCTCAAGTTCGGCGTGGCGGAATCGGGCTGCTGGTGGCTCCCGAACCAGCTGTGGTTCATGGACCGCCTCTACCTCGGCGCGCACGGCGGCAAGAAGCTCTCCCCGTTCGAGGAGCTGAAGCGGCCGCCGAGCGAGTACCTGGACCGCCAGGTCTTCATCTGCGCGACCAACACCAAGCGCCGCGAACTCGCCCAGCGCTACGAGATCGGCGTGGACAACATCCTGTGGGGCTCGGACTTCCCGCACCCCGAGGGCACCTGGCCGGACACCCGGAACTGGCTGAGGAAGACCTTCCACGACATCCCGGTCGACGAGACCCGCCGGATGCTCGGCCTCGCGGCTGCCGAGGTCTTCGGCTTCGACACGGAGAAGCTCGCCCCGATCGCCCGCCGGATCGGCCCCACCCCGGCCGAGCTGGGCCAGTCTCCCGACCAGGCGGCGGTGAAGGCCTCCTGGGCCCGCTCCCGCGAAGTGGGCCGGCACTGGCTGACCGACAACGACTTCCCGGTGCTGGGGGTCTCGGAATGAGCGACGACCGCTACACCGTCATCTCGGCGGACTGCCACGCGGGCGCCGACCTGCTGGACTACAAGCCGTACCTGGAGAAGCGGTACCACGAGGACTTCGACGCCTGGGCCGCGACGTACGTGAACCCGTACGAGGACCTCCTCGCGGACACGGCGGACCGGAACTGGAACTCGGCGCGCCGCCTCGCCGAACTCGAAGCGGACGGCATCGTCGCGGAAGTCCTCTTCCCGAACACGATCCCGCCGTTCTTCCCCAAGGCCTCCCTGATGGCCCAGCCTCCGACGGCCGCGGAGTACGCGATGCGCTGGGCCGGGCTGCAGGCACACAACCGCTGGCTGGCCGACTTCTGCGCGGACGCGCCGGGCCGGCGGGCGGGTGTCGTCCAGATCCTCCTCAACGACGTGGACGCGGCGGTGAAGGAGATCCGCCGCACCCGCGAAGCAGGCCTCACGGGCGGCATCCTGCTGCCCGGCGTCCCGCCCGGCTCCACCGTCCCCGAGCTCTACTCGGAGGCGTACGACCCGATCTGGGCGGTCTGCGACGAGCTGGACGTCCCGATCAACCACCACGGCGGCTCGGCTTCCCCGCCGCTGGGCGACGAACCCGCCGCCCGCGCCGTCTTCATGGTCGAAACCACCTGGTTCTCGCACCGCGCCCTGTGGCACCTCATCTTCGGCGGCGCCTTCCGTCGGCACCCCGGCCTCAAGCTGGTCCTGACGGAACAGGGTTCGGGCTGGATCCCGGGCGTGATGGAGATGCTGGACTACTACCACGGCCGCCTGGTCGCGGCTTCGGGCACGGCCGAGTCCAAGTTCGGAGCGGGCCTGGCGGACGCGATGGGCAAGGGCCCGAGCGAGGTCTGGCGGGACAACTGCTTCGTGGGAGCCAGCTTCATGCGCCCCCACGAGGTCCCCCTGCGGGAGCGGATCGGCCTCGACAAGATCATGTGGGGCAGCGACTACCCCCACGACGAGGGCACCACCCCCTTCTCCCGCGAAGGCCTCCGCATCGCCTACGCGGGCCTCCCGCGGGATGAGGTCGCCGCGATGGTGGGCGGCAACGCGGCCCGCGTGTACGGCTTCGACCTGTCCTTGCTGGACGCGGTGGCCGCGAAGCACGGCCCGCTGGTCTCGGAGATCGCCGAGCCACTGACGGAGGTCCCGGCGGGGGCCACCAGCCCGGCCTTCGCCCGAGGGGGGTCGGTCCGGGTCTGGTAGCCGTCGGCCCGACGGGCGGCTCAGGAACGGCTGACCCTGAGCCGCCCGTCGGGGAAGTGCTCGCTGCCGAGGACGGGGCTGCCGCCCGACAGGGTGATCCGCAGCTCCTGCAGGTCTGCCAGCGGGCTGAGGTCGACCGGCCCGTCGCACTGGTGGATGCTGAGGTGTGTCAGATACGGCATGTCACGAAGCGGTTCGAGCCCGGTCGTGAGCGTGCTCGATCCCACATAGAGGTCGCTGATCCGCTGATGGGGGACGAGCGTGCCGAGGTCGAGGCCGGACTGGAAGAGGATCTGCAGGGTCCGCAGCTGCGGCAGCGGCCCCAGCCGGGCCAGCTGTGCGCCCTGCTCGTCACCGGAGACGGTCAGCCAATCCAGGCCGTCCCGGAAGCGCTCGATCCCGTCCAAGCTGACGTGGCGCGCCCCTTTGTAGAGACCGAGGCCGGTCAGCGGGCCGTTGACCGGCAGATCGGCGACGCGGTGCAGGTCCGGGACGAAGTCCAGGCCGAGATGGGTCAGCGATGCCAGGTCGGCGAGCGGAGCGAGATCAAGTCCGTCCTGGAGCCGGTACAGGTACAAGGTGTCGAGCGCGAGGCCGCGGAGACCGTCCAGTCGCGCACCCGGGCAGGCGTCCAGTCCCAGCAGCGTGAGCCGGCTCTGTCCCGAGAGCGCCGAGAGGTCACTCAGCCGGCGATTGTCCCGGAAGTACACGTGCTCGAGATCCGGATGCGCCAGCAGCTCCGGAGGGATGCCGAACTCGCCTTCGAGGGTGATGCGCTTGAGGTGCCGTAGGCGGGGCAGCTGTGCCAGCTGCTCGGCGGTGTTTATCTGGAGGAACGCGTCCTGCCCCAGGGAGCTGCCGGCCAGCACTGCCTCGGCGTACTCGGCCGCGTCGAACCTGCGCCAGCCGCTGGACAATTCGTAGCAGACAGAAAACCGGGTGTCCTCGCGGAATGCCGTGATCAGTTCCAGAGCTCGCGGTCCGCCCACGAGCGCTGCGGTCTTGACCGTCGTCGCGGCTTCGTAGACGGTCAGATCTGCTGGCTCCGGCAGCAGCTCCAGGACCAGCTCTCCCACCTTCGCCAGCTCTTCCGCCTGCTCCAGGCTCTTGGGCGGAAGCAGCGCCGCCGTGCGCCGCTCGATTTCCGAACGGACCGCCGGGTCGAGCTCCGGGGCGTGCTCCAGGCATGCCGCGGTCAGCAGGACGAGCCTGCTCCGGTCCCGCTTCACACGGTCGGCACGACGGAGCAACTGCCGCAGGATCCGTGCACGTTCGTCGGGCCGGGCGTGGCCCACGGCCATGCGTACGACGTCGTCCCAGGTGTCGTCGTGCGCGTGCTGCACAAGGACACCGAAGTCGCGTGCCTCGACGGCCGCCTTGGCGCCCAGGTAGTCCTGGAAAGTGCGGTGGACGAAGTCCACCGAGCCCTTCACCGGTTCGCGGAGCAGCCCGCTGCGGATCAGCAGGTGGGTGAACACCCGCGCGGCGCTGCCCTGTGCCCGCACTTGCGGCATCGCATCCAGCCACTCGTCGATCATTTCGACCGCCTCGTCCCGCGCGGCCTCGACCTGACCGTTTCGGATCAGCCAGTACGCGAGCCGCTGCAGCAGGAGGATCTGCTCGTCCCTGGTGAGCTGGACCCCCTCGACACCGATGATCTCCCGTTCCGTGTCCCGCCGGACCAGCAGCATGTCCAGCGCGGCGTCGTACAGCTCCTTGCGGGCTCTCGGGAGCTGCATCCGCCGGTCTCGGTTCAGTGCGCAGAGCAGCGCGCACATCAGGGGATTGGTCGCGAGCCGGCTCAGATCCCGCCGCGCGCTCACCGCCTCCAGCAAGGACGTCTCGTACGCCCCGATGTCCTCACCGGAAGATCGGCTTTCCTCGCGCGCCGCCGTGTGCCAGTGCGCGATGAACGACCTGATGTCCTCCCGTTCCATCGGGAGCAGCGAGTGCGGGGTGAAGGCCTGACCGGCCAGCCAGGTTTCCGGCACCGCCGACGGCCGTGTCGTCACCACGTAACGGGCCTTCGGAAAGGCGGCGACGAGCGCGCGCAGCCACTTCTCGGTACGGGTGCGCAGCCGCTGCGGGACCTCGTCCACCCCGTCCACCAGCACCAACGCCCGGCCGCTCAGCATGAGCTGCTCGACCCACCCTGGAGGAGCCGACAGGGGCACGCCCGAGGACGGCAGGAACTCCTCCGGCAGCGGCAGGTTCTCGGCCGAGGTGAAGGACCGCAGGCGCAGGATGAACGGCACGCACGTGTTCCACGACCGCATCTCATGGCCGAAGCTGCGCTGTGCGGCATTCAGGGCCAGCCACTGCACCAGGGTGCTCTTGCCGGAGCCGGCCGGACCGCGCAGCAGCACCCGGTCCGCGGCGCCGAGGGCCTGCTCCGCTTTGATCGGGGTCTGGCGTACCCGGGGTTCGCCCGTCACCAGTTGCTGCTCACTGCTCACCGTCAGGCTGATGTACGCGAGGTCCAGTGGCCACTCCTGCTGTGCCCGGCCGGCGGTCAGCCCGAACAGCTCGAGCCGGCCGTGGGTGCGGGTGACGTACTCCGCGTACCGCTCCTCGAAGGCGTGCGCGACGCCGCCCGGCCGGTCCTTCAGCTGCTCCACCGCACGCGCCAGCTCCCCGGTCCGCCGTACGAGTTCCACGTCCGCCCGGGCCCCGAAGCCCGGCAGGGTCGTCGCGTACTCCACCGCGTGCGCGCAGCACAGGGCGACCAGCCGCCGGTACAGGGCGTCCGCCGCCTCGCTCAGCCCCGGAGGGGGAGCCGGCATCGCCGCCATCAGGGACGCCGGGTCCAGGTCCGCCGCGAAGAGGGCCTCCGCGTCGAGCGGGCCCAGCGCCGCGAAGGTGTCGCCCACGGCCGCCACCGCCGCCAGGCGTTCGTGTTCCGGTAACCGGGCGGTGGCCTCGCCCAGGCGGGCGGCCAGGATCTCCGCCAGCCGGCGGATCTCCGGCTCGCCCAGCTCCACCGGCGGCTTGCGCCAGCGCGGCCCCGGAGCGGCCGGGTCCGCCGTCAGCCCCGCCCCCGGCGCCCGCGCCAGGAGCGACTTCACCACCGCCCCCGCCGCCGTACCCGCCACGCGTAAGAGAACCGTCTCGAAACCCGTCATCCTCCGCCCTCCCCATCGGCCCGGACATCGTCTCGCGTACCCGCGGTAATCCCGATGGATACCGATCGGTAACAACCCCTAGCGGCACCCCCGAAGCCGCCTCTATGGTGCGGGCATGCCGAACCTGCCCGATGTCGTGCTGTGGTCCATACCCGCCTTCGTGCTGCTCACCGTCGTCGAGCTGGTGAGCTACCGCATCCATCCCGACGAGGACGCCGCCGGGTACGAGACCAAGGACGCCGTCACCAGCGTCGGCATGGGGCTCGGCAGCATCGGGTTCGACCTGCTCTGGAAGATCCCCGTCGTCGCGATCTACACCGCCGTGTACGAGCTGACCCCGCTGCGCGTGCCGTTCCTGTGGTGGACCTTCCCGCTCATGCTGCTCGCGCAGGACTTCTGCTACTACTGGCAGCACCGCGGACACCACGTCATCCGCATCCTCTGGGCCTGCCACGTCGTCCACCACAGCAGCCGCAAGTTCAACCTCACCACCGCCCTGCGCCAGCCGTGGACCAGCGGCACCTCCTGGCCGTTCTACCTGCCGATGATCGCCCTCGGCGTGCACCCGGCCGCGATCGCCTTCTGCTACTCCGTCAACCTCGTCTACCAGTTCTGGATCCACACCGAACGGATAGACAAGCTGCCGCGCCCCATCGAGTACGTCTTCAACACCCCTTCCCACCACCGCGTCCACCACGCCTCCCAAGGCGGCTACCTGGACCGCAACTTCGGCGGGATCCTGATCGTCTGGGACCGGATGTTCGGCTCCTGGGTGGGGGAGACCGACAAGCCCGTCTTCGGGCTCACCAAGAACATCAGCACCTACAACCCGCTGCGCGTGGCCACCCACGAGTACGCCGCCATCGCCCGGGACGTACGGGCCGCCGGCAGCTGGCGCGAGCGCGCCGGGCGCGTGTTCCGCGGCCCCGGCTGGCAGCCCGCCCCCGCGGCCCCGGCGCCCGAGCCCGCCCCGGAGCACGCCGCGTGAGCGCCACCGAGTCCCGTACGCCCTCCTGGGCGCGCCCCGCACCCGCGCGAACGGCTGCCGGCCGGGCCGCCCTCGCGGGCTTCGCCCTGGCAACCGCCGTCGACCTCGGCTCGCTGCTCGCCGGCTGGCACCTCGGCCACGTCATCGCCAAGCCGCTGCTGATGCCGCTGCTCGTCGCGTACGTGATCACGCGCGGCGCGCCCCGCCTGCTGATCGCCGCCCTGTTGTTCGGCTGGGGCGGAGACCTCGCCCTGCTCTTCGACGCCGAGCCGGCCTTCCTCGTCGGCATGGGCTCCTTCGCCCTCGGGCACGCCTGCTACCTCGTGCTCTTCGGCAAGCGGGCCGCGAACCCGCTGCTCGGGGGCGCCTACGTACTCGCCCTCGTCGGGACCGTCGCGATGCTCTGGGCGGACCTCCCGGCCGACCTGCGCGTCCCGGTCGCCGGATACAGCCTGCTGCTCACCGCCATGGCCTACCGCTCCAGCGCGCTGGGACTGCGGGCCGGGATCGGCGGGGCGCTGTTCCTGCTCTCCGACACCCTCATCGCCACCGGCGTCGCCGAATGGCCCCAGCTGCCCCGGCCGGACTTCTGGATCATGGCCACGTACATCGCGGCCCAGTACCTGCTGGCCACCGGCGCGACCGGTCGGGAATCAGGCGTACGGTAGGGGAAGTCTTACAAGACTCAACCATCCCCGAGCCGGAGGACTGCACCACCATGCGCGCCACCGTCATCCACGCCCCGCACGACATCCGCGTGGAGGAGGTGCCCGACGCTGCGATCCAGCGGCCCGAGGACGCCGTCGTCCGCGTCCTGCGCGCCTGCATCTGCGGCAGCGACCTGTGGGCCTACCGCGGCGAGGCCGCGCGTCAGCCGGGCCAGCGGATCGGCCACGAGTTCCTCGGCGTCGTCGAGGAGACCGGCTCGGCCGTCTCCGGCCTGAGCGCCGGGGACCTCGTCGTCGCCCCCTTCATGTGGTCCGACGGCACCTGCGACTACTGCTCCGAGGGCCTCTACACCTCCTGCGTGCACGGCGGCTTCTGGGGCGCGGTCGGCCACGACGGCGGCCAGGGCGAGGCCGTCCGCGTCCCGCACGCCGACGGCACCCTCGTGAAGCTGCCCGCCGACGCGGTCTCCGACGACCACCTGCTGACCGGGCTGCTCGCGCTCTCCGACGTCATGGGCACCGGCCACCACGCGGCGCTGGGCGCCGGCGTGCGCAAGGGCTCCACGGTCGCCGTCGTCGGTGACGGCGCGGTCGGCCTGTGCGGCGTCCTCGCCGCCAAGCGCCTCGGCGCCGACCGGATCATCGCACTGGGCCGCCACACGGCCCGTACGGACATCGCGAAGCTCTTCGGGGCCACCGACGTCGTCGCCGAGCGCGGCGAGGCGGCCGAGGCGGCCGTCCGTGAGCTCACCGGCGGCCAGGGCGCGCACGCGGTCATCGAAGCCGTCGGCACCGAGCAGTCCATGCGCACCGCCGTGAACATCACCCGCGACGGCGGGGCCATCGGCTACGTCGGCGTCCCGCACGGCAGCGGCACCGGCCTCGACCTCGGCGTGATGTTCGACCGCAACATCACCCTGCGCGGCGGCGTGGCCCCCGTCCGCGCGTACATCCCGGAGCTGCTGGAGGACGTCCTCAGCGGCGCGATCGACCCGGCGCCCGTCTTCGACCGTGCGGTGTCCCTGGACGAGGTCCCGGACGGCTACCGCGCGATGGACGACCGCAGCGCGCTCAAGGTCCTGATCAAGCCCTGACGGCCCGCACGAAGAAGGGCCGGACGGGATCGATCCCGTCCGGCCCTTCCGCGTATCAGCCGGTTACTTGACGGCCTTCAGCGCGTCGACCACGCCGTAGCCGTAGTAGCCCGTCTGGCCCCACTTGCTCTGGCAGGTGGTCGCGTTGATCAGCGTGCCCGTGTTGTCGTATATCTGCGTCGGGCAGTCCGTCTTCGTGGCCTGGCCCTTGAGCATCGCCTGGATCTGCGAGGGGGTGGCCGACGGGTGGGCGCTCTTGAGGAGCGCCGCGACGCCCGCGACGTGCGGGGCGGCCATCGAGGTGCCCTGCTTGTAGCCGTAGCCGCCGCCCGGGATGGTCGACAGCACGCGGCCGTTGGCGTCCGGAGTGGCCGGGACCTGCCACTTGTCGCCGCCGGGGCCGGCGACGTCCACGACCCCGAGGCCGTAGCTGGAGTAGTAGGAGCGCAGGCCCTTGTCACCGGTCGCCGACACCGTGACCACGCCCGGGAGCTGCGTGGGAAGGTCCAGGCAGACGCTCGGGTCGATGGTGCGCGGCACCGGGGTGGTGTCGTTCGGGCTGGTGTCGTCGAGGAGCGAGTCGGCGGCCAGGTCCTGGTTGGAGTTGCCCGCCGAGGCCACGTGGAGCGTGCCCTTGCGCTCGGCGTACTTGGTGGCCCGACCGATGGCCTCCACCAGCGCCTTCTGGTCGTCGTCCGTTTTGCAGTTGAAGAGGTACGGGTCGACGTAGTAGCTGTTGTTGGTCACCTCGATCCCCTTCTCGGCGGCGAACATGAAGCCGCAGACGACCGCCTCGGTGTAGAAGAGGCTGGTGCCCGGCTCGCTCACCTTGATCGCGGCGATCTTCACGCCGGGCGCGACACCGCTGATGCCGACGCCGTTGCGCGGGGCCGCGATGGTGCCCGCCACGTGCGTGCCGTGGTCGCTGCCGTCCGCGTACGGACGCCAGGCGCCCTCGGTGGTGTCCGCGACGCCGCCGACGCAGTTGGCCGACTGCTCCTTGGAGAAGTTCGGCGCGAGATCGGGGTGAGTGTCGTCGACACCCGTGTCGATGACGCCCACCGTGACGTCCTGGCTGCCATCGTTGATCTTGTGAGCCTGATCGGCCTTGATCGTCCGCAGGTCCCACTGGTTGGACTCCAGCGGCTCCTGACCCTCCTGGGCCGCCGCTGCCGCCTTGGCGGCGTCCGCCGCGCTCAGCTGCTGCGTCGCGCCCTCGTCGGTGGTCTGCACCGTCTGGAGGGGGGCCGTACGGGTGGCGCCGACCGAGACGAACAGGCCGCGGTTGGCGCGCAGCGTCTTGGCGAACTCCGGGTTCTGGGAGTGCGCGACGATGACGCCGATCTGCTCATAGGCCGTCACGACCGTTCCACCGGCCCGCTCGATGGCCTTCTTCGCCGCCTTCACCGTGGCATACGAGTTCAGGTTCGCCACGTACGACAACTTGGGGCCGGTGGTCTCGGCCTTCGAAGCCGTTGCCGCGTCCGCCGTGTTGCCCAGCGGAGCGGCCGAGGCCGAGACCGAGGGCAGGAAGGCGAGCGAGGCGGTGAGCGCCAGGCCGACCGGTACGGCGAGAGCACGCCGGCGGCCGGATCCCAGATGAGCCATGGGTTCTCCACATCATCTTTGAAAAAGCCGTCCGTGCGCGGTCGCGACGGACGGGTTCATGACAGGCGAACCTAGCGTTTTCGTTCCCCTCTGCGCCATCAGTTCGAGAAATCAGTTCTCAAAGAATCAGTGGGTGTTGAACCGTCGCGACACGCCGTCCGTGCCGTTGACAGGGGGGATCAGCACCACCGTCCCCCCACACGGAGGTTGTTTTGTCCGTCTTCCCCACCGCACCCGCGTCACAAGGAGAGTCCCCCGTGACCACCGAAGCAGCGCCGCCGCCGGGCGGCGCGGGAACGCCACTGGCGGGCCCCACGGCCGATGATTTCGCGAGCGTCCAGCAGAGCGCGGAGTTCGCCGAACTGCGCAGTTCCTACCGCTCCTTCGCCTTCCCGCTCACCGTGGCCTTCATCGCCTGGTACCTGCTCTACGTGCTGCTGTCCAACTACGCGGGCGGCTTCATGGGGACCAAGCTCTTCGGCAACATCAACGTCGCGCTCGTGCTCGGCCTCGCCCAGTTCGCGACGACCTTCCTCATCGCCTGGCTGTACTCGCGCCACGCCGCGTCCAAGCTGGACCCGAAGGCCGCGGCCATCAAGGCGCGGATGGAGGCCGGGGAATGAGCGGTGCGCTCCACGTGAACACGGTCGCGGCGGGTGCCGGTGAGCACCGTCCGCTGATCATCACCCTGTTCGGACTGTTCGTCGTCGCCACCTTGATCATCACGATCTGGGCCGGGCGCCAGACCAAGGACGCCGCCGACTTCTACGCGGGCGGCCGCCAGTTCACCGGCTTCCAGAACGGCCTCGCCATCTCCGGCGACTACATGTCCGCCGCGTCCTTCCTCGGCATCGCCGGAGCCATCGCCCTCTTCGGCTACGACGGCTTCCTCTACTCCATCGGCTTCCTCGTCGCCTGGCTGGTCGCCCTGCTGCTCGTCGCCGAGCCGCTGCGCAACTCCGGCCGCTACACGATGGGCGACGTCCTCGCGTACCGGATGCGCCAGCGGCCCGTCCGCACCGCCGCCGGCACCTCCACCATCGTGGTCTCGATCTTCTACCTGCTCGCCCAGATGGCCGGCGCGGGCGTGCTCGTCTCGCTGCTCCTGGGCATCACGAGCGACGGCGGCAAGGTGGCCGTCGTCGCGCTGGTCGGCGTCCTGATGATCGTCTACGTGACCATCGGCGGCATGAAGGGCACCACCTGGGTCCAGATGATCAAGGCCGTCCTGCTGATCGCGGGCGCCCTGCTGATCACCTTCCTGGTGCTGCTGAAGTTCAACTTCAACATCTCCGCGCTGCTGGGCCAGGCCGCGGAGAACAGCGAACAGGGCAAGAAGTTCCTGGAGCCGGGGATGAAGTACGGCAAGGACTCGCTCACCAAGCTGGACTTCATCTCGCTCGGCCTCGCCCTGGTCCTGGGCACCGCGGGCCTTCCGCACATCCTGATCCGCTTCTACACCGTCCCCACCGCCAAGGCCGCCCGCAAGTCCGTGAACTGGGCCATCGGCATCATCGGCGCCTTCTACCTGATGACCATCGCCCTCGGCTTCGGCGCCGCGGCCCTGCTCAAGCGGGCCGACATCCTGGCCTCGAACAAGGCGGGCAACACGGCGGCCCCGCTGCTCGCCCAGGAGATCGGCGGCGGCGCCGGCTCCACCGGCGGCGCGATCCTGCTCGCCGTGATCTCCGCGGTCGCCTTCGCCACCATCCTCGCCGTGGTCGCGGGCCTCACGCTCGCCTCCTCCTCGTCCTTCGCGCACGACCTGTACGTGAACGTGATCCGCAAGGGCAAGGCCACCGAGCAGGAGGAGGTGCGAGCCGCCCGCTGGTCCACCGTCGTGATCGGCGCCGTCGCCATCGGCCTCGGGGCGCTGGCCCGCGACCTGAACGTGGCCGGGCTGGTCGCGCTCGCCTTCGCGGTCGCCGCCTCCGCCAACCTGCCGACGATCCTCTACAGCCTCTTCTGGAAGAGCTTCAGCACCCAGGGCGCGCTCTGGTCGATCTACGGCGGCCTGATCTCCGCGGTCGGCCTGGTGCTCTTCTCCCCGGTCGTCTCGGGCAAGCCCACCTCGATGTTCAAGGACGCCGACTTCTACTGGTTCCCGCTGGAGAACCCCGGCATCATCTCCATCCCCCTCGGCTTCCTGCTGGGCTGGCTGGGAACCGTCCTGTCCAAGGAGAAGGCCGACCCGCAGAAGTTCGCCGAGCTGGAAGTGCGCTCCCTCACGGGAACAGGCGCTCACTGAGATCGTCCGAGCACCTATCGTGGCCACGTCGTACTTCCGTACGACGTGGCCACGTGGCCTCTCGTTCGTTCGGGCACCTCTGGATGTAACAGGCGTCGCGTAGGCTCGATTAATCGACCCTCTACTTCCGGACAGGGGAGGAGGCCCACAGTGCTTCTCGACACCTACGGCCGCGTAGCCACTGACCTGCGCGTCTCACTCACCGACCGGTGCAACCTGCGCTGTACCTACTGCATGCCCGAGGAGGGCCTGCAGTGGCTGGGAAAGTCCGACCTGCTCAGTGACGACGAGATCGTCCGGCTGATCCGCATCGCGGTCACGCGGCTCGGCATCACCGAGGTCCGCTTCACCGGCGGCGAGCCGCTGCTCCGCCCCGGCCTGGTCGGGATCGTCGAGCAGTGCGCGGCCCTGGAGCCCCGCCCCAAGATGTCCCTCACCACCAACGGCATCGGCCTCAAGCGCACCGCGCAGGCCCTGAAGGCCGCCGGCCTGGACCGGGTAAACGTTTCCCTGGACACCCTGCGGCCCGATGTCTTCAAGACGCTCACCCGCCGCGACCGGCACAAGGACGTCATCGACGGCATGGCCGCGGCCCGCGAGGCCGGCCTGACCCCCGTCAAGGTCAACGCCGTGCTGATGCCCGGACTGAACGACGACGAGGCCCCCGACCTGCTGGCCTGGGCCGTGGCGAACGAGTACGAGCTCCGCTTCATCGAGCAGATGCCGCTCGACGCCCAGCACGGCTGGAAGCGCGACGGCATGATCACCGCCGGGGACATCCTGGAGTCCCTGCGCACCCGCTTCACCCTCACCGAGGAAGGCTCGGAGGAGCGCGGCTCCGCCCCGGCCGAGCGCTGGGTGGTCGACGGCGGCCCGGCCACCGTCGGTGTCATCGCCTCGGTCACCCGCCCGTTCTGCGGCGCCTGCGACCGTACCCGGCTCACCGCCGACGGTCAGATCCGTACGTGCCTGTTCGCCACCGAGGAGTCGGACCTGCGCGCCGCCCTGCGCTCGGGCGCCCCGGACGAGGAGATCGCCCGGCTGTGGAAGGTCGCGATGTGGGGCAAGAAGGCCGGGTCCGGCCTCGACGACCCGACCTTCCTGCAGCCCGACCGCCCGATGTCGGCGATCGGCGGCTGACCCGCCGCACGGCTGGTGCTGTGACCGGAAAGGTTCACCGGGTCGCGGCGCTCGGCACGGCACCTCGCCGCGTTGTCGGACCGCGCAAGTACGTCGAGTACGAGCCGCGGCCCTCCGCCTTGCGATGCACCGCACCGAACACCGCGCCCCGGCAAACCTTTACAGCCACAGCACTAGAGGCGCTCCGAGCCCTCCGGCTGCACCCACTCGTCGAGCTTCACGACGTCCTTGAGGAAACCGCGGACGCCCAGGAACTGGGAGAGGTGTTCGCGGTGTTCCTCGCACGCCAGCCAGGTCTTGCGCCGCTCCGGCGTGTGCAGTTTCGGGTTGTTCCACGCCAGGACCCAGACGGCCGCGTCGCGGCAGCCCTTGGCGGAGCAGGTGGGGGTTTCGTCGGCGCCCGAGAAGTCAGAGGAAGTCACCGCTCAACCCTAGAACGGAAAGGCGACGCCGAGCAGCCACGGGGGGAGCTGCCCGGCGTCGGTCCGTCGCTCCGACGGGGGATGCGGAGCGCGTGAGCAGTATGTCACGCAGGACCCGCTGCGGTGCACTGGAACTTCATGATTGATCTGAGCTTTTCCTGAGGTTTCCCGTGTCCAGTGCGGGCCGCACAGGGGTCGGGATGAAGTGGGAGGGCAGGGAGGGCGTCGACTCGCGCCCCGCGTTGGCGATGACCACCGCGACGTAGGGCAGCAGGGCGCCCGCCACGAGCGTCACGATCGCCACAGGACGCTGCACGTTCCACAAGAGCACGGTCGCGATGACCGACAGGGTCCGGATGACCATCGAGATCACGTACCGCCGCTGCCGGCCCCGCACGTCTTCCGCGAGCGCCATCCGGGCCCCGGTGATCCGGAAGACCTCTGCCCCGTTCCGCTTCTGCCGCTTCGTGCGTGCCACGCTCCACCACCCGATCACCCGCCGGACACTCCCCGGTCCGGACCGCCTCCCACCGTACGCCGCGCCGTCGGCCGGGAGGAGGGCGGGTGCCCCCGGCACTGCTCCGAATGGGGTCGCCCGAAATGCGGGCTACGCCGGACGGGTCGAGACTGGGCCCACGTGCGCACAACGCGCCAGGAGGAGGCTCGACATGTCTTGGTTGTGGGCGATCATCGTCGGTTTCGTGCTGGGGCTGATAGCCCGGGCCATCCTGCCGGGCAAGCAGCACCAGCCCCTCTGGCTGACCACCGTCTTCGGCATCATCGGCGCGGTCCTCGGCAATGCCGTCGCCACCTGGATCGGCGTCAACGAGACCCGGGGCATCGACTGGATCCGCCACCTCCTGCAACTCGTGGGAGCCGTCGTCGTGGTCGGCCTCGGCGACCTGGTCTACGCGTCGCTGCGGGGCAGCAAGCGCCAGACGACCTAGTGCTGTGACCGGAAAGGTTCACCGGGTCACGGCGCTCGGCACGGCACCTCGCCGCGTTGTCGGACCGCGCAAGTACGTCCAGTACGAGCCGCGGCCCTCCGCCTTGCGATGCACCGCACCGAACACCGCGCCCCGGCAAACCTTTCCGGCCGCAGCACTAGGCGTCGTCCCGTTCCGTCCCGGAGGACGGAACGCGACGGAGGGGCCGGTCGGACCATGTGTCCGTACCGGCCCCTCCGCCGCGTTCGTGTGTCGTCCTACGGGGCGTCAGCCACCGTCGGCCACCGTCAGGCGCCGGTGACCTCGACCGCGGCCAGGTTCTTCTTGCCGCGGCGCAGTACCAGCCAGCGCCCGTGGATCAGGTCCTCCTTGGCGGGGACCGCGTCCTCGGCGGTGACCTTCACGTTGTTCACGTAGGCGCCACCCTCCTTGATGGTCCGGCGCCCGGCGGACTTGCTCGCGACCAGACCGGTCTCCGCGAGCAGGTCGACGACCAGGCCCGGCTCCGTGACCCTGGCGTGCGGCAGCTCGGACAGGGCCGCGGCCAGCGTGGCCTCGTCCAGCTCCGCCAGCTCGCCCTGACCGAACAGCGCCTTCGACGCGGCGATCACGGCGGCGCACTGGTCGGCGCCGTGCACCAGCGTCGTCAGCTCCTCCGCGAGCGCGCGCTGCGCGGCGCGCGCCTGCGGCCGCTCGGCGGTCTGCGCCTCCAGCGCCTCCAGCTCCTCACGGCTCTGGAAGGACAGGATCCGCATGTAGGTGGAGATGTCCCGGTCGTCCACGTTCAGCCAGAACTGGTAGAACGCGTACGGCGTGGTCATCTCCGGGTCGAGCCAGACGGCCCCGCTCTCGGACTTGCCGAACTTGGTGCCGTCCGCCTTGACCATCAGCGGGGTCGCCAGCGCGTGCACGTGCGCCTCCGGCTCGACCCGGTGGATCAGGTCGAGGCCGGCCGTCAGGTTGCCCCACTGGTCGGAGCCGCCCTGCTGGAGGGTGCAGCCGTAGCGCCGGTACAGCTCCAGGAAGTCCATGCCCTGGAGCAGCTGGTAGCTGAACTCGGTGTAGCTGATGCCCTGGTCGGACTCCAGTCGCTTGGCGACCGAGTCCTTCGTCAGCATCTTGTTGACGCGGAAGTGCTTGCCGATGTCGCGCAGGAACTCGATGGCGGACATGCCCGCCGTCCAGTCCAGGTTGTTCACCATGAGCGCCGCGTTCTCGCCCTCGAAGGACAGGAACGGCTCGATCTGGGTGCGCAGCCGGTTGACCCAGTTCGCGATGGTCTCCGGGTCGTTCAGGGTCCGCTCGGCGGTCGGCCGCGGGTCACCGATCTGCCCGGTGGCCCCGCCGACCAGCGCCAGCGGCCGGTTCCCGGCCTGCTGGAGCCGGCGCACGGTGAGCACCTGGACCAGGTGCCCCACGTGCAGCGAGGCGGCCGTCGGGTCGAAGCCGCAATAGAACGTGACGGGACCGTCCGCGAAGGCCTTGCGCAGCGCTTCTTCGTCAGTGGACTGGGCGAAGAGCCCGCGCCACTTCAGTTCGTCGACGATGTCCGTCACGGTCTCTCGACTCCTTCGAATGATGGAAGTTGCAACACTTAGTTGCAAGAGATCAGTCTAGGCCGGTCAGACGCCCTTGCTCACCGAACTCATGTTGAAGTCCGGGATGCGGACAGCCGGCATCGCGGCCCGGGTGAACCAGTCGCCCCACTCGCGCGGCAGGGTCTTCTCCGTCCGGCCCGCCTCCGTCGCCCGCGACAGCAGGTCCACGGGGGACTCGTTGAACCGGAAGTTGTTGACCTCGCCGACGACCTGCCCGTTCTCCACCAGGTAGACGCCGTCCCGGGTCAGGCCGGTGAGCAGCAGGGTGGCCGGGTCCACCTCGCGGATGTACCAGAGGCAGGTCAGCAGCAGACCCCGCTCGGTGGAGGCCACCATCTCCTCCAGGGACTTGTCCCCGCCCCCGTCCAGGATCAGGTTCCCGAACGCGGGGGAGAGCGGCAGCCCGGTCAGCCCGGCGGTGTGCCGGGTGGTGGTCAGCCGGCTCAGCTCGCCGCCCTGGATCCACTCGGTCGCCGGGACCGGCAGGCCGTTGTCGAAGACCGAGGCGTCGTCCCCGGAGCTGTGCGCGATCACGAACGGCGCGGACTCCAGGCCCGGCGCGTTCGGGTCGCTGCGCAGGGTCAGCGGCAGTTCGGACAGCTTCTCGCCGATCCGGGTGCCGCCCCCGGGCGTGGAGAAGACCGTACGGCCCTCCACCGCGTCCCGGGCCGCAGCCGACCACATCTGGTAGATCAGCAGGTCCGCCACGGCCGTGGGCGGCAGCAGCGTCTCGTACCGCCCGGCGGGCAGGTCGATCTTCCGCTCCGCCCAGCCCAGGCGTACGGCGAGCTCCGCGTCCAGCGCGATCGGGTCCACGTCCTTGAAGTCCCGGGTGGCCCGGCCGGCCCAGGCCGACCGCTGCCGGTCCGGGGACTTCGCGTTGAGCTCCAGGGTGCCGTTGGGCTGGTCGTGGCGCAGCCGCAGGCCCGTCGAGGTGCCGACGTACGTGGAGACGAGCTCGTGGTTGGCGAAGCCGTACAGCTCACGGCCGCCCGCGCGGGCCCGGGCGAAGGCCTCGCCCAGGGCCGGCGCGAAGTCGGCGAACACCGTGGAGGAGGTCTCGGCCGGGGCGTCGGTGAAGTCCGGCGAGGCCGGGGTCCCGGTCACCAGGGGCTGGGCGTCCTCGGCGGGCCCGGCCCCGCGGGCGGCGGCCTCGGCGGCCCGCACGAGCGGCTCCAGGTCGTCGGCGGTGACGGCGGAGCGCGAGACGACCCCCGAGGCCGTGCCCTCCTTGCCGTCGACCGTGGCGATGACCGTCAGGGTCCGGCCGCGGGTGACGCCGTTCGTGGTGAGGGCGTTGCCCGCCCAGCGCAGGTTGGCGCTGGACTCCTCGTCGGCGATGACGACACAGCCGTCGGCGGTGGACAGCTCCAGGGCCCGCTCGACGATCTCGTGCGGCTTGGCGATGCGGCTCATCGGCCGGCCTCCTGCGTGGTGTTCAGACAGTGCTGTCCCGGGGGGCAACCCCCGGACCCCCGGCAGATCTGGTGGTGATCGCGCGTGGTCATCGGCCGGCCTCCTGCGTGGTGTTCAGACTGTGCTGTCCCGGGGGGCAACCCCCGGACCCCCGGCAGATCTGGTGGTGATCGCGCGTGGTCATCGGCCGGCCTCCTGCGTGGTGTTCAGACTGTGC
>NZ_JBHWJY010000028.1:0-3306 GCF_042731135.1 Streptomyces sp. NPDC059874 | reverse complement strand
GCTGTCCCGGGGGGCAACCCCCGGACCCCCGGCAGATGTCGTGGTGATCGCGCGTGGTCATCGGCCGGCCTCCTGCGTGGTGTTCAGGATGTTCACGTCGCGGAACAGCGCGGACGGGCAGCCGTGCGAGACCGCCGCGACCTGGCCCGGCTGGGCCTTGCCGCAGTTGAAGGCGCCGCCCAGGACGTACGTCTGCGGGCCGCCGACCTTCTCCATCGAGCCCCAGAAGTCGGTGGTCGTGGCCTGGTAGGCGACATCGCGCAGCTGTCCGGCCAGCTTGCCGTTCTCGATGCGGAAGAACCGCTGGCCGGTGAACTGGAAGTTGTACCGCTGCATGTCGATCGACCACGAGCGGTCGCCGACCACGTAGATCCCCCGCTCCACCCCGCCGATCAGGTCCTCGGTGGACAGCCCGCCCGGATCCGGCTGGAGCGAGACGTTCGCCATGCGCTGGACGGGCACGTGCCCGGGGGAGTCCGCGTAGGCGCAGCCGTTGGAGCGGCCGAGGCCGGTCAGCTTCGCGATCCGCCGGTCCAGCTGGTAGCCGACCAGGGTGCCGTCCTTGACCAGGTCCCAGCTCTGCGCCTCGACGCCCTCGTCGTCGAAGCCGACGGTGGCCAGCCCGTGCTCGGCGGTGCGGTCACCCGTCACGTTCATGATCGGGGAGCCGTACCTGAGCTTGCCCAGCTGGTCGAAGGTGGCGAAGGAGGTCCCGGCGTACGCGGCCTCGTAGCCCAGCGCCCGGTCGAGCTCGGTGGCGTGGCCGATGGACTCGTGGATGGTGAGCCACAGGTTGGACGGGTCCACGACCAGGTCGTAGCGCCCGGCCCGCACGCTCGGCGCCCGCATCTTCTCGGCGAGCAGGCCGGGGATCTGCTCCAGCTCGGCGTTCCAGTCCCAGCCGGTGCCCGTCAGGTACTCCCAGCCGCGCCCGGCGGGCGGGGCGATGGTGCGCATCGAGTCGAACTCGCCGGTGGTGCCGTTGACGGCGACCGCCGTGAGCTGCGGGTGGAGCCGCACGCGCTGCTGCGTGGTCACGGTGCCCGCGGTGTCGGCGTAGAACTTGTTCTCGTGCACCGCGAGCAGCGAGGCGTCCACGTGCGCGACGCCCTCGGCCGCCAGCAGCCGCGAACTCCAGTCGGCGAGCAGCGCCGCCTTCTCCGCGTCCGGCACCTCGAAGGGGTTCACGTCGTAGGCGGAGATCCAGGTCCGCTCCGAGTGCACCGGTTCCTCGGCGAGCTCGACCCGTTCGTCCGAACCCGCCGCCTTGATCACCTGCGCCGACAGCTTCGCCATGGCCACGGCCTGCGAGGCCACCTTGGCGGCGCCGTCCATGGTCAGGTCCACGCCCGAGGCGAAGCCCCAGCTGCCCCCGTGCACGACCCGGACCGCGTACCCGAGGTCGGTGGTGTCGGACCCGCCGGAGGGTTTGGCGTCCCGCAGGCGCCAGGAGGCGCTGCGGATGCGCTCCAGCCGGAAGTCGGCGTGCTCGGAGCCCAGCGCACGCGCCCGGGCGAGCGCCGCGTCGGCGAGCGCCCGCAAGGGAAGCGCGGTGAAGGCCGCGTCGATGGAATGGGGCACGGAAGTCCTCCCGGGGTCGGGGCCGGTCGTACCGATCATGTCGCGATCGAGGGCCCGGTGCCTACATCTTTCTGTAGGGACTCGACAGAGCCCGTCGCAAGGCCCTGTCGGAGGTCGATTCTCCGTACCGGGGATGGGACCTATAGGTTTTCGGTATTCAGACCGCTAGCGAAAGGGTGATCCGTTGAGCCGCTCGGTTCTCGTCACCGGAGGTAACCGGGGCATTGGCCTCGCCATCGCCCGAGCCTTCGCGGAGGCCGGAGACAAGGTCGCGATCACGTACCGGTCGGGTGAGCCGCCGGAGGCGCTCACCTCGCTCGGCGTTCTGGCGGTCCGCTGCGACATCACCGACTCCGAGCAGGTGGAGCAGGCCTACAAGCAGGTCGAGGACGCGCACGGCGCGGTCGAGGTGCTCGTGGCCAACGCCGGCATCACCAAGGACACGCTGCTGATGCGCATGTCCGAGGAAGACTTCTCGTCGGTCGTCGACACCAACCTCACCGGCACGTTCCGGGTGGTCAAGCGCGCGAACCGGGGCATGCTCCGGGCCAAGAAGGGCCGCGTCGTCCTGATCTCCTCGGTCGTCGGGCTCCTCGGCTCGGCGGGGCAGGCCAACTACGCCGCCTCCAAGGCCGCGTTGGTGGGCTTCGCCCGCTCGCTCGCCCGCGAACTGGGCTCGCGCAACATCACCTTCAACGTGGTCGCCCCCGGCTTCGTGGACACCGACATGACGAAGGTGCTCACCGACGAGCAGCGCGCGGGCATCGTGGGCCAGGTGCCGCTCGGCCGCTACGCGCAGCCCGAGGAGATCGCGGCAGCCGTGAGCTTCCTGGCGTCCGACGACGCCGCGTACATCACCGGAGCCGTCATTCCCGTTGACGGCGGATTGGGCATGGGTCACTGATCACCATGAGCGGAATTCTCGAGGGCAAGCGCATCCTCATCACCGGGGTGCTGATGGAGTCGTCCATCGCTTTCCACACCGCCAAGCTGGCCCAGGAGCAGGGCGCCGAGGTCATCCTCACCGCGTGGCCGCGCCCGTCGCTGACCGAACGCATCGCCAAGAAGCTGCCCAAGCCGGTCAAGGTGATCGAGCTCGACGTCACCAACGACGAGCACCTGGCCCGCCTGGAGGGCCTCGTCCGAGACGAGCTCGGCGGCCTCGACGGTGTCGTGCACTCCATCGGCTTCGCGCCGCAGGACGCCCTCGGCGGCAACTTCCTGAACACCCCGTTCGAGTCGGTGGCCACCGCCATGCACGTCTCGGCGTTCTCGCTGAAGTCGCTGGCCATGGCCTGCAAGCCGCTGTTCCCGGCGGAGGGCGCGGCCATCGTCGGCCTCACCTTCGACGCCCAGTTCGCCTGGCCGCAGTACGACTGGATGGGCCCGGCCAAGGCCGCGCTGGAGGCCACCAGCCGCTACCTCGCCCGCGATCTGGGCAAGGAGAACATCCGCTGCAACCTGGTCTCGGCCGGTCCGCTCGGCTCGATGGCCGCGAAGTCCATCCCGGGCTTCTCCGACCTGGCGGACACCTGGAACCACCGCTCCATGCTGGAGTGGGACATGAGCGACCCGGAGCCCACCGGCCGTGGTGTCGTGGCCCTGCTGTCGGACTGGTTCCCGAAGACCACCGGCGAGATCGTCCACGTGGACGGCGGCCTGCACGCGATGGGCGCCTGACCGGTACCCGAGCACGTACGGCGGCGGCCGCGCTTCCCCCAGGGG